>NZ_JBOHGB010000214.1:0-9442 GCF_050699935.1 Actinophytocola sp. | reverse complement strand
GCCTGCGAGGGGCTGTCGTGAGCGAGCGTGCGAGCGAACCATCAAACACAGGGCGACCGCGAGCGGCAGCACCGAGCCTGCGAGGGGCTGTCGTGAGCGAGCGTGCGAGCGAACCATCAAACACAGGGCGACCGCGAGCGGCAGCACCGAGCCTGCGAGGGGCTGTCGTGAGCGAGCTTGCGGGAGCGTTCGCCGGCTGGACTGGGACATGGTCGCTCCGCAAGCGTCGCTGCGACGAGCAGCGCAGGCGTGCGGAACGAACGCCGAGCAGCGCAGGAGGGAAGCCGGCGAGTCAGCGACCGAGCGAAGCGCACCAGGAGGCACCGTGAGTTGGGAAGACGCGCGGCGGACCGTCGAGGCGCTGATCGGCCGGCAGGCCTGGGCGCCGGTCACCGTGGCGGTGCGCGAGTCGGACATCCTCCGCTACGCCGAGGCGGTCGGCCTCCCCCGGCCCGCCGACCCCACGGTCGCGCCCACGCTGTTCCTTCCGCCGTTCGCGGTCGGCGGCGAGGTCGGGCCCGACGGCCGGCGCCACCGCCCCGACGAGGTCGTCATCGACCACCCGGCCCTGCGCCGCCGCCTGATGGGCGGCTGCTCGGTCGACTTCCACGCACCGATCCGGGCGGGCGAGGTCGTCGAGGCCGTCACCACGTTCGACTCCGTCACCGAGAAGCAGGGCCGGGACGGTCCGATGCTCCTGGTCACCACGGCCACCGAGTACCGCACCGCCGACGGCCCGCGCCGGACGGAACGGTGGACCATCGTCCATCGCTGAGACCCTCGGAGACCCTCCTCGGCACCCGGGCGAGCACCGGCGCGCGCGATCATGCCGCACGCTCGCCGCGAGGAACGAATCCGCAGGTCAACGCTGTTCATTGACACTCGTCGGACCACCACATAGGCTCTGATATATAGTATCAACTGCGCCGGGAGGTCGTCTCGTGGCCACATACCGTGTCTACCGCCCCACCCCAGACAAGCCGGAGAGCACCGCCACCGGCGGCCCCGAGCTCGCACGCCGGCCCGACTCGCTCGACGGCAAGCGCATCGGCCTGCTGTGGAACGCGAAGGTCAACGCGGACATCTACCTGCGCCGGCTCCAGGAGCTCATCGCCGACCGGCACCCGGGCGTCGAGTTCGTCTGGCAGGCCAAGCCCACGGCGAGCAAGCCGATGGAGCCCGAGGTGCTCGCGGAGATGCGGACGTGCGACCTCGTCGTCACGGCCTTCGGCGATTGAGGCTCCTGCAGCTCGTGGAGTGTCCACGACGGAGTCACGTTGGAGAAGCTCGGCGTTCCGACCGTCTCGGTCGTCACCGAGCCGTTCGGCTTCAAGGCGAGAGCGGAGGTGACCGCGCTCGGCATGGACACCGTGCCCATCCAGATCCTGCCGCACCCGATCGGCCAGATCTCCGACGAGGAGATGCGGGCACTGACCGACGAGGCCTACGAGGAGGTCGTGTTCGGCCTGACGCGTCCGGCCGAGGAGGTGGCGCAGGCGTACCGCGACGCGGTCGCGCCGCGCTCCACGTTCTCGCGCTGACGCGCCCGGCCAGAACGCGCTCGACCAGATAAGGGGATGCACCACCGTGGGACAGACCGCGCTACCGCTGGACGGGCTTCGGGTGCTCGACTTCTCGCACGCGGCCGCCGGGCCGTTCGCGACGATGTTCCTCGCCGACATGGGCGCGGAGGTCGTCAAGGTCGAGAAGCCGGGCCGCGGTGACGGCGCCCGGTACATGGGCGAGCCGATGCTCGGCCCGATCGAGTCCGACTACTACCTGGCCCTCAACCGCAACAAGAAGAGCGTCCTCATCGATCTGTCCACAGAGGATGGACGGGAGCTCGCCACGGGCCTGGCCCGCGCCAGTGACATCGTGGTGCAGAACTTCCGCCCGGGCGTGCTCGACCGGCACCGGCTGGGCTACGAGGACCTGCGCAAGGTCCGCCAGGGCCTGGTGTACTGCTCGATCTCGGCGTTCGGCTCGTCCGGGCCGTGGCGGGACCGGCCGGCCAACGACATCATCATGCAGTCGGTGTCCGGCCTGATGGGCATCACCGGCGAGGTGGACGGCGGGCCGGTCCGCATCGGCGCGCCGATCTCCGACTACGCCACCGGCCTGTTCGCGCTCGCCGGCATCCTCGCCGCCCTGCACCGCCGGGACCAGCTGCCCGAGGGCCAGCACGTCGAGATCGCGATGCTGGACGCGTCGATGGCGATGATGGCCAACTACATCCCGTCGGTCGCCACGCTCGGCAAGACCATCCCCCGGCTGGGCCGCGGGCACGCGCAGATCGTCCCGTACCAGGCGTTCATGTGCGCGGACGGGCAGTACGTGATGGTCGGCGCGTTCACCAACGGGTTCTGGCGGCGGCTCTGCGACGCGGTCGGGCGTCCGGAGTGGAAGGACGACCCGCGCTTCACGTCCAACGCGGACAGGCTTGCCCATCGCGACGTTCTCATGTCCACTTTGGCGGAGATCTTCCGCGAGAGGACCCGTGCGGAGTGGCTCGACGTGCTGGAGGAGGCGGACGTGCCCAACAGCCCCGTGCTCGAGCTGCACGACGCGGTCGCCTCGGAGCAGGCGGTGCACAACAGGATCGTGCAGCGCGTCGAGGGGGCGGAGCTGGACCTGATCAAGCTGCCGGTCGAGTCGGACCGGTGGCACCCGGCGCCGCCGACGGTCCCGCCGGTGATGGGCGAGCACACCGACGAGGTGCTGGAGAAGCTCCTCGGTCTGGACCGGGAACGCATCGACGCGCTGGAGGAGGCCGGCGTGGTAGCTCGGGCATCGGCGGAGGCAGCGGCGAGAGAGGCGGCTAGATGACCGGCGAAACGGCAGCGACACCAGCGGCGACTCCGGCGACACCGACCCGGGGCCCGATCCTCGACGGGCTGCGCGTGCTCGACCTGTCCCACCAGTACTCCGGTGCGCTGTCCGCGAGCCTGCTCGCCGACCTCGGCGCGAACGTGACGGCGGTCGAGCACCCGACGAAGACGGCGATCCGGACGATGCTGCCGCGCAAGGGCGAGCAGTCGATGTGGTGGTCGGTCATCCAGCGCGGCAAGCGGGTGATCACGCTGGACATCAGCACCGAGCGCGGCCGCGAGCTCGCGATCGAGCTGGCCCGCGGCGCGCAGGTCATCTGCGAGAATTTCCGACCGGGCACCCTCGAGAAGTGGGGGCTGGGCCCGGACGACCTGGCGGCGGCCGGGGTCAACGCGGTCATGCTGCGGATCTCCGGGTTCGGCCAGACCGGCCCGGAGAGCAGCCGGCCCGGGTTCGGCACGATCGCGGAGGCGATCAGCGGGTTCGCCCACCTCAACGGCGAGCCGGACGGGCCGCCGACGTTTCCGTCCACCACGCTCGCCGACGGCGTCGCCGCCACGTTCGGCGCGTTCGGCATCATGGCCGCGCTGTGGGGCAAGGCGCACAACGGGCCGGCCACCGGTGTCGAGGTCGTCGACATGGCGCTGTACGAGGGCCTGTTCCGGATCATCCCCACCCAGATCGCGAGCTACCACCAGTTCGGTACCGCCCCGCACCGGCCGGGCAACAAGCTGACCAGCCACGGCGTGCTGCGCAACCTCTTCCGGTCGGCGGAGGGCAAGTGGTTCGTGGTCAGCGCGGTCGGTCCCACGGCCATCCGGCGGGTCCTCGCGGCCGCGGAGGCGGTGCCGCAGATGGCCCGGGTCGACGCGGGCGTGATGATGAGCGACCCGGAGGCCGTGGTCGAGTTCCTCGACGAGTGCGTCGAGCTGTTACACCGCTGGGCCGCCAAGTGGGACTGGGACACGCTGTCCAAGCGGCTCGCCGAGGCCGACGCGGTGCACCAGCTGGTCTTCTCCGCCGAGGACATCGTCGCCGAACCGCAGTACCACGCCCGCCACGACCTCATCGAGGTGCCCGACGAGATCCTCGGGCCGGTGCTCATGCAGGGCGTGGTGCCGAAGTTCCCGAGCCGCGAGCACACCGTCGGGCACGCCGGGCCGGCCCGCGGCGCGGACAACACCACCGTGTTCACCGAGCTGGGCCTCGACGAGGCCACGATCGCCGCGCTGCGCGAGGACGGAGTGATCTGATGCCCGAGCTGTTGACGATCTCCGGCGAGCTGTCCGACGTCCTCGACCTCTACGAGGAGCGGGGCTGGACCGACGGACTGCCGATCGTGCCGCCCACCGAGGACGCCGTCGCCGCCGCGCTGGAGTACACCGACCTCGACTCGAACGAGTCGCTGGGGAAGATCCCGGCGACCCGGGCCGAGGCGACCGTGCACGACGTCGCGGTCAACGCGGTCATGGCCGGCTGCCGGCCGGAGTACCTGCCGGTGGTGCTCGCCGCGGTGCGCGGCCTCGCGCACGCCGACTTCAACACCTACGGCATCCAGGCCACCACGAACCCGGTCGCGGTGCTGGTCGTGGTCAACGGCCCGATCGCGGACGAGCTGGGCTTCAACGGCAAGGGCAACTGCCTCGGCCAGGGCTTCCGCGCCAACGCCACGGTCGGCCGCGCGGTCCGGCTGTGCATGATGAACATCGGCGGCGGCGCCCCGCAGACGATGGACAAGTCGACCCAGGGGCAGCCGGGCAAGTTCGGCATGTGCATCGCGGAGAACGAGGCCGAGTCGCCGTGGGAACCGTTCCACGTCGAGCGCGGGTTCGACCAGGAGACCAGCACGGTGTCGCTGATCTCGGTCACCGGCACGCAGAACGTGCTGGACCTGGCGAGCCGCGGCGCGACCGGCATCCTGCGCACGTTCTGCTCGGCCGCGGCGACCGTGGGCCACCAGAACGTTCAGCTCGGCGGCGGCCCGCTGATCCTCTTCTGCCCCGAGCACGCGCAGATCCTCGCCGAGGACGGGTTCACCAAGGACGACGTGCGGGAGTTCCTCTACGAGCACGCGCGCGTGCGGGTGGCCGACTTCCCGCCGGAGACGCTGAACGGGATGGTGCGCCACCGCCGGCCGAGGCGCTACACGTCCGACCACCCCGACACCGGCATCCCGCTCGCCGACAGCCCAGCGGAGATCCAGATCGTGGTCGCGGGCGGCGCCGGGCCGCACTCGGTGCTCGCCCCGAGCTTCGGAGAGGCGACGATGGTGCCCGTCAACCCGATCACACTCAAGGACGGCACACCGGTGAAGAGCGTGCTGGAGTACCGACACTAGAAGGGCCCTCATGACCGCGACTATCGATGTGGAGATCGCCGACGGGATCGCCACGATCACCCTGACCTCGGAGAAGACCCGCAACGCACTGAACCCGAAGTCGTCGCGGCGGCTGATCGAGGCGTGCGACGAGGTCGACGCGAACGCCGACGTGGGCGCGGTCATCGTCCGGGGTGGCGGCGGCGCGTTCTGCTCCGGCGCCGAGCGCGACGTGCTCGCCAGGGCGGGCGAGGACCCGGCCGACCCCGAGCGGTTCACCGAGCTCGGCTCGATCTACGACGCGTTCGTGCGCGTGGGGAACATGTCGGTGCCGACCATCGCCGCGGTGCGTGGCGCCGCGGTCGGCGCCGGGGTGAACCTGTTGCTGGCCACCGACCTGCGGATCGTGGCGAAGGACGCCCGGATCATCGGCGGGTTCACCCGGATCGGCCTGCACCCGGGCGGCGGCCACTTCGCGCTGCTCGGCCGGCTCGTGAGCCGGGAGGCGGCGGCCGCGATCGGGCTCTTCGGCGCGGAGATCTCCGGCGCCCGGGCGGCCGAGCTGGGCCTCGCCTGGGAGGCGGTGGACGCCGACGAGGTCGACGCACGAGCGCGTGAGCTGGCGGCGACGGCCGCCCGCGACCCGGAGCTCGCGCGCCGCGTGCTCGGCTCGCTGCGGCGCGAGCTGGACCCGCCGGGCGTGTCCTGGCCGGCGGCATTGGAGCTCGAACGGGGCTCCCAGATGTGGTCGCTGCGGCGGCGCAACGCCAGGAGCTGACCGCGGCTTCGCACACACCGAATACGACGGCGTAGGAGGGATGTCGATGCGGCCCGAAACGCACGCACTCGCGGACGGGGAGGTAGGCGCGGACCCCACTGGTGACGGGGAGCCGATGATCTCCTTCGACCACGTGGGCAAACGCTTCTTCAAGAAGGGCAAGCCTTTTCAGGCGCTCGGCGACGCGCACTTCGACGTGCGGCCGGGCGAGTTCGTCAGCATCGTGGGCCCCAGCGGCTGCGGGAAGTCGACGCTGCTCAACATCACCGCCGGGCTGATGAGGCCGTCCAGCGGACAGGTGCGCTACCAGGGCGCGCCGATCGGCACGGTGAACACCCGCGTCGGCTACGTGACCCAGGCCGACACGCTGCTGCCGTGGCGCACGGTGCGGCAGAACATCGGGATTCCACTGGAGATCCGCCACCACCCGCGCACGGACCGGGCGGACCTGATCGAGGCGATGATCGAGAAGGTCGGCCTCGCGGAGTTCGGCGGCCACTACCCCGCCGAGCTCTCCGGCGGCATGCGCAAGCGCGTCATCCTCGCCCGCACGCTGATCTACCAGCCCGAGACACTGCTCATGGACGAGCCGTTCGGCGCGCTGGACGCACAGCTCAAGCTCGTGCTGCAACAGGAGCTGCTGCGCCTGTGGGCGGACGCGGGCACCACGATCCTGTTCGTCACCCACGACCTCGCCGAAGCGGTCACCCTGTCCGACCGCGTCGTCGTGGTCTCCTCACGGCCGGGCACGATGCGCACGATCAAGGCCATCGACATCGAGCGCCCGCGGGACGTGTTCGAGGTCCGCTTCCACGACCGGTTCCGCGAGCTGCAGCAGGAGCTGTGGGCGATCCTGCAGGACGACATGCTGGAGGGCGGTGAGATGTAGGCCGGGTCGCCGGGTTCGCTCCGCTACGGCTTCGCGCTCGGCTTCTTGCCCTTGGTGTCGGCCTCGGCGGCCGCGGCGTGGAGCTTGCGGATGGCGTCCAGGGTGATCCCCCGGTGCTTGCTCATCCAGCCGTTCACCGCGCCGACGTCGCGTGCCTCGAACGCCTGCATGAGCCCGTCGTGATGCTCCTGCAACAGGTCCTTGGGCACCCGCACGTAGGCCATCGTGTTCTGGTACCGCGCCGCCGCGTCCCACAGGTGGTTGATGAACCGGAGCAGGTGGTCGCTGCCGGCCCGCTCGAACGGCACGAAGTGGAACGTCCGGTTCAGCTCGACGAACGCGGGCGTGTTGTGGTCCTCGACCGCCTCGAGCATGTCCGCGTTGATCTCCCGCATCCGGGCCAGGTCGGCCTCCTCGAGCTTCGGCACGCCCAGCCGGTGCGCCTCGTCCTCGAGTACCTGCCGCCAGTGGTAGATGTCCTCGATGTCGTCCGTGGACAGCTCGGCGACGAAGAAGCCGACCCGCGGGATCCGCTTCACCTGGCCGACCGCCTCGAGCGCGGCGAGTGCCTCGCGAACCGGAATGTGTGACACGCCAAGGTCTTCGGCGAGCCGGGCCGGGGAGAGCCGGGTGCCCGGTGGGAGGTCTCCGGAGGCGATCGCCTTGGCCAGCCGGCGCGCGACGAAGTCTTGCAGGCCGTCCGGTCTGCCTTCACTGTTCATGATCGATGTGCTCGCCATGACCTCTCCTCGCGCTGCGGTACGCCTCAGTGTACGCAGGGTGAACTAAACGATATAGCCAACTCACGTCGGTTTGGGAAAGGGATATTCCTCCCGCGTGTCGCTACCCAAAGTGAGAGTGGGCTCCATTGACACCACTCCGAGTACTCCATACGATGATATATCATCTATGGAGGACATGATGGTCTCTTCGAAGATTCGCCGGTTCCCGGCCATCGCCGCAGCTCTCGCGCTGACGCTCGGCATCACCTCGTGTGGCGAGGACAGCCCACCGAGCGGCGCGGCGGAGGACCGCGACCTCGGTCAGGCCACGATAGTCCTCGGTGGCAAGGTGATCACGTGGGCCGCCGCGTACGTGGCCGTCTGCGAGGGCTATTTCGAGGACCACGGACTGGACGTCGAGCTGACGGTCTCACCGCAGGGCACCACGGCCGCGATCGCGGGCCTCGTCTCCGGTGACGCTCTGTCCGCCATGACCGGTGCGCCGGCCTCGGTCAGCCCGATCCGGGAAGGCGCCCCGGTGCAGATGCTGTTCAACGCGAGCATCGGCTACGGCGTGCAGGTCGTCGGCAGCAACGATGTACTGGCGAAGAAGAACGTCACCGAGCAGTCCACACTGGAGGAGAGGGTGCACGCCCTGCGCGGCGAGACCGTCGCCATCCTCAACCCGGGCGACTCGATCGACCAGCTGCTGCGGTTCGTGCTGCCGAAGTTCGGGATGGACCCGGACAAGGACATCCGGATGCTCGCGCTGAGCAACTACAGCAACATGTTCGCCGCGATGAAGACCGACAAGATCGGGGTGCTGGCCGGCTCGCCGCCCAACGGCAACCAGGCCGAGTCGCAGGACCTGGGCAAGATCCTCTTCACCGGCAACGAGTTCGAGGAGATCGCGAACTACCCCTACCTGGTCGGCTCCGCGAACACCCGCGAGATCGCCCAGAACCCGGACCGGGTCAAGGCACTGGTGGCCGGCATAGACGACGCGATGAAGCTCCTGCGCGACGACCCGGCAGCCGCCAAGCCCTGCATGCAGAAGGAGTTCGCCGACCTCGACGCGAAGACGTTCGACGCGGCCTACGACTACGCCGTCCAGTCCATACCGGACTCCCCGCTGATCACGCCCGAGGTGTTCGGTTCACTGGCCGAGTTCGCCGAGGCGAGCGGCGAACCCCTCGGCGTGGACTACGAGAAGGCGGTCGCGGCCGACATCGTCAAGGACTCGGTCGGCTGACCGGCCGCCGCGGAGGTGCCGGCGCGAGGGACGCGCCGCCCGCGGCCGAGGAGAGGAATACCGGCGATGGCCGCCGGCCGAGTGGTGCGGGGCTGCTGCGCGCAGTGCAAGTCCCGCTACGGGACCGTGGCCGTGGTGTCGGCCGACGACGTGCTGCTGTCCGTGCGACCCGACCTGGGCCGGCCGCGGTACCCGATGCGGCGCACCACGCTCGCTCGTCACCACGCGGCTGCGCGAGCTGGCCGGCCGGCACGGCCCGGAGTCGGTCGTGTTCACCCGGCCGGCGCCGGGCGGCGGCCACGCCGGCGACCGGTCGCCGTTCCTCGACCGGCTCGCCGCGGGGTTCGGCTCCCCGAACGTGCTGACCACCGGCCACATCCGCGGCGGGGCCGGGGCGGCGGCACGGCGTACACGTCCGGCGGCCGGCTGCCGGCTGCGCACTACGGGCAGGCCGCGAGCATGCTCGTGTGGGGCCACAACCCGGCCGTCTCGCACGTGCAGACGTGGCGGCGGATCCGCGAGGCGCTCCGGCGCGGCGCGCGGCTCGCGGTGGTCGACCCGCGTGCCACGGCGACCACGGGCCGGGCGCACCTGTGGATCCGGCCGCGGCCGCGTCGGCGCGCTGGTGTTAGTATTAGTGATCCTGGTGCTCTAG
>NZ_JBOHGB010000213.1:0-9617 GCF_050699935.1 Actinophytocola sp. | reverse complement strand
CCCCCGCCCCCGCGCCCGCGCCGGCGCCGAGCAACCCGCCCGCGCCGAAGCCGGGTCCGGTCGAGCAGGTCGTGACCCCCGTGACGGACACAGTCGGTGATGTCGTCGAGCCGGTCACCGACACCGTCGGCGGTGTCCTGTCCCCGGTCACCGGCATCCTGGCCGCCGACAACACACAGCCGGCCATGACCATGATCAACCCGCTGGGTGATCTGCTCGGACGTTAGGCTCACCCGACTTGGCGACTGCCCCGGCGCCACCGGTCGTTGCTGGTGCGAACACCGGCAACCCCCGGTGTCGACGACCTTTTACGGTAACGACTACCGTCGCGTGCTGAGGCGGTCCCGGGGCAGGTTTCAGGGAGGATCCGAGCGTGAGCGGGCGTGAAGGCGAGCCGGACGTGGTCGGTGCCGGCCAGGGTCAGGCAAACCAACACGAATTCGCGTGGATGACGCCCGCGCAGGAACGAGCCAACCACATGGCGGACAACAACGAGGACTTCGGTCCGCACCCGCTCGCGTCCCCGTCGTTCGACGACGACGAGCGCACCGAGGCGGCTCCGCATCCGGAGACGCCCGGCCCGCTCTACGCCGAGCCGACGCCGTCCGGCCCGCAGCCGCGGCCCTACGTCGAGCCGGTTCCGTCGGGCCCGCACCGGCAGGGCCCGTACGTCGACTCGCACGACCCGACGCAGTCCGGCCCGCAGCCGCCGCAGTACACCGAGCCGACGCCCTCGGGCCCGCAGCCGCAGCCGTACACCGACGCGGCCGCGTCGGGCCCGCACCAGCACGCCGACATGGCCATGCCGGGCCCGTACCAGTACGGCGACCCGGCGCTGTCCGGGCCGCACGCGGGCTACGCCGAGCAGACGCCGTCCGGGCCGCAACCACAGCATCAGCACCCGCACCACCAGCAACCGCACCAGCAGCCCTCGTACCCGCCGGTCTACCCGCAGCAGTACCTCCACCAGGCGCACCCGCGGCAGAGCACGAACGCCGACGAGCTGTCCTCCGCCAAGCTGCTCAAGCAGACCAAGCGCCGCCCGCAGTCCGGCTGGCGCAAGGCGGTATTCGTGGCCAGCGGCCACCTGATCAACGTCGGCGAGAGCGGGGCGGACGTCCAGCGCCGCGAGCTGATCACGCGCGTCAACCAGCCCCTGCGCGGCTGCTACAAGATCGCCATGCTGAGCCTCAAGGGCGGCGTCGGCAAGACCACGACGACGACCACGCTCGGCTCCACGTTCTCCTCACTGCGCGGCGACCGGGTGATCGCCGTGGACGCCAACCCCGACCGCGGCACGCTCAGCCAGAAGATCCCGCTGGAGACCACCGCGACCGTGCGACACCTGCTGCGGGACGCGGACCGGATTCTGCGCTACTCCGACATCCGCGCGTACACCTCGCAGGGCCCGAGCCGGCTCGAGGTGTTGGCGAGCGAGCAGGACCCGGCCGTGTCGGAGGCGTACAGCGAGGACGACTACCGGCGCACGGTGACGCTGCTTGAGCACTTCTACAACATCGTGCTCACCGACTGCGGCACCGGCCTCATGCACTCGGCGATGAGGGGCGTGCTCGACATCGCGGACGCGCTCGTCGTGGTGTCGTCCGGCTCGGTGGACGGCGCCCGCAGCGCGTCGGCCACGCTCGACTGGCTCGACGTGCACGGCTACCGCGACCTGGTGGCCAGGTCGGTGGCGGTGATCAACTCGGTGCGCCCGCGGGCGGGCTCGGTCGACCTCGACAAGCTGGCCCAGCACTTCGGCGCCCGGTGCCGCGCGGTCTGCCGGATTCCGTTCGACCCGCACCTGGAGGAGGGCGCCGAGATCGAGCTGGACCGGCTCGGCCCGCCCACCCGGATGGCCCTGCTGGAGCTGGCCGCGACCGTGGCGGACGGGTTCCCGAGCGAGTTCTACTACATGCGCTGATCAGGCCGGTCAGACCGGTGGCTTGCCGTCCGGGTCGGCCGGCGGCGGTTTCTGCTGACCGAGCTTGCGCAGGAAGTCGGGGTCGTCGTCGGGCGCCACCGGGTTCTGGCGAATCCGGGTCGGCCGAATCGGCCGGGTGGGACGCTCCCCGACACTGGCGGGGTTCGACACGAACGCCCGCCACAACAGCACGGCGACGCAGATGGCGCCGATTGCGGCGAGCAGGTAGAGCATCGTGCACCTCCCGAGAGTCCTGGTGTCGAGGTTAGCCCGTTTGTTCCGTTTCTGGGGGCTCGGGGGGCGAACGGTGCGTCATGGGTGCGAGATCGTCGTCCGGCTCGTGCTCAGGTGGCCTTCGTGGCCTCGGTGGTGAGCTCGGCGAGCAGCGTCTTGACCTCGGACTCACGGAAGCGGCGATGGCCGCCCGGCGTGCGGATCGAGCCGATCCGGCCGGCGGTGGCCCAGCGCGTGACGGTCTTCGGGTCCACTCGGAACAGGGCCGCTACCTCGCCCGGGGTCAGCAGGCGCTCACCGACGTGTGCGGCAGTCACCATGTCCTCCTCAGTTGTGCCGGATCCGGACAGTGCCAGACAGGGCCGGTCGTAGGCCGGTCGTACAGTGCCCAATCGCACGTCGTGCCGGTGGTGCCCGCCAATCGTGTCACTTCGCCCGTCGGGTACTCGAACGGTTGTCTGATGGTAAAGAGGTAGTAAGGGACAAAACGACCTGTTCGGGCGGGACCTGCCGGGCGCTACAGTGCCGCGGTGGACACCGTCGACCGCAGGATCATCGCCGCGCTGCGCGAAAACGGCCGCGCCACCTATGCCGAGCTCGGACGGCAGGTGGGGCTCTCCGCGTCCGCCGTGCACGAGCGCGTGGGCAAGCTCGAGACGACGGGCGTGATCACCGGATACCACGCGATCGTCAACCCGAGTGCGGTCGGCCTCGGGGTCACCGCGCTCATCGGCATCCACCCCACCGACGTGGCCGACGACGAGGACGTGGCGGAATCGCTCGCGCTGCTGCCCGAGGTCGAGTCGTGCTACCGGGTGGCCGGCGACGAGTCGTTCGTGGTGAAGGTCCGGGTCGCGACGGTCGACGACCTGGAGCACGCGCTAGGCCGGCTGCGCCGCATCGACGGCGTGGCGCGGACGCGGACCACGGTGGTGCTGTCCACCCGCTTCGAGGGCCGGCCGAACACCTCGGAGATCGGGGATGCGGACGACGAGTA
This sequence comes from Actinophytocola sp., assembly GCF_050699935.1. NCBI lineage: Bacteria > Bacillati > Actinomycetota > Actinomycetes > Pseudonocardiales > Pseudonocardiaceae > Actinophytocola > Actinophytocola sp. The sequence goes on along the minus strand of NZ_JBOHGB010000213.1, from coordinate 6,462 downwards.
GCGTCGGCGGTGTGAGTGACCTAGGGCGCGATCTGACGCTGTACACGCTGGGCAGGCTCGGCCTGGTCGCCGTGGGCACGGCTGTGCTGATGATGGTCAAGGTGCCGCTGCTGGTGTCGCTCGCGGTCGCGGTCGTGGTGGGCTTTCCGTTGGGGATGCTGGTCTTCCGCTCGCTCAACCGGCGGGTGACCGCCGGGCTCGCGGCACGCGGTGCGGAGCGGGAGGAGCAGCGGGCCCGGTTGCGGGCGCAGCTGCGCGGGGACGAGCCGCCGCGCACGGACCAGCCGTGACCAAGGTGGACCGTAGCAGCGAGAAGACCCGCACGTGGGTCTGCGAGGCGGTCCGCGTCATCGAGGCGGACACGAACCGCAGCGCGGACACGCACCTGATCCCGTTCCCGCTGCCGGCGGAGTGGAACGTCCAGCTCTACCTCAAGGACGAGTCGACCCACCCGACCGGCTCGCTGAAGCACCGGCTGGCCCGGTCGCTGTTCCTCTACGCGCTGTGCAACGGCTGGATCGTCGAGGGCACGCCGGTGATCGAGGCATCCTCGGGCTCGACCGCGGTGTCGGAGGCGTACTTCGCGCGGATGCTGGGCCTGCCGTTCATCTCGGTGATGCCCCGCTCGACGTCGGCGGAGAAGGTCGCCCTGATCGAGCACCAGGGCGGCCGCTGCCACTTCGTCGACGAGCCGGGCGAGCTGTACGCGGAGTCGCGCCGGCTGGCCGAGGAGCTCGGCGGGCACTTCATGGACCAGTTCACCAACGCCGAGCGGGCCACGGACTGGCGGGGCAACAACAACATCGCCGAATCGATCTTCTCCCAGATGACGCTGGAGCCCCACGCCGAGCCGGAGTGGGTCGTCGTCGGCGCGGGGACCGGCGGCACGAGCGCGACGATCGGCCGGTACATCCGGTTCCGCCGGCTGCGCACCCGGTTGGCCGTGGTGGACCCCGAGCACTCGGTCTTCTTCACCGCCTGGCGCGACGACGACACGGATCTGACCTCGTGCCAGGGCTCCCGGATCGAGGGCATCGGCCGGCCGCGGGTCGAGCCGTCGTTCATCGGCCAGGTGATCGACCGGATGATCAAGGTGCCGGACGCGGCCTCGCTGGCCACGATCCGGGCCGTGGAGCCGGTCCTGGGCCGGCGGGTGGGCGGCTCGACGGGCACGAACCTGTGGGGCGCCTTCCAGATCGTGGCCGAGCTGAGGGCGCAAGGCCGCGCCGGCAGCGTGGTCACGCTCCTCTGCGACCAGGGCGACCGCTACACCCACACGTACTACTCCGACGAGTGGCTCGCCGCGCAGGGCCTGGACCCGACGACGTACCGGTCCACAGTGGACCACTTCCTCGCGACCGGCGACTGGCTCAGCTGAGGCCCAGTGCCACGCCGGCGAGGACGGCCCACGCCAGCATGGCCAGGGCCGTGTCCCGCAGCACCGGGATCAGCGCCAGGCCGTCCCGGCCCCCGGCCACGATCCGTACCGCCGGCACCACGACGGCCGCCGCCCCGAGTGCGGCGAGCAGCCACACGTTCGCGACAGCGGCGACCACCGTGACCACGAACGGCAGCGTGACGAGTCCGAAGTAGAGGGTCCGGGTCCGGCGGTCGCCCAGGCGTACGGCGAGCGTGCGCTTGCCCGCCTCGCGGTCCGTCGGGACGTCGCGCAGGTTGTTCGCCACCAGGACGGCCGCGGAGAACGAGCCCAGTGCCACCGCGCCCGCGAGCCCGGCCCACGTCACGGTCGCGGCCTGCACGTACTGCGTGCCCAGCACGGCCACCAGTCCGAAGAAGACGAACACGGCCGCCTCGCCCCAGCCCGAGTAGCCGTACGGCCTCGACCCGCCCGTGTAGAACCACGCGCCCGCGACGCACACCACGCCGACGGCGAGCAGCCACACGTGTCCGGTCAGTACCACCAGCAGCAGGCCGGCCACCGAGGCAACCCCGAAGCACGCGAACGCCGCCGTCCGGACCGAGGCGGCCGTGGCCACCCCGGAGCCGACCAGCCGCAGTGGACCGACCCGCGCCGCGTCCGTGCCTCGGACGCCGTCGGAGTAGTCGTTCGCGTAGTTCACCCCCACCTGCAGCGACAGGGCGACGGCGAGCGCGAGCAGCGAGGCCCACCAGTTGAACCGGTCGATCGCACCGGCCGCGCCGGCGCCGACGATCACCGGGGCCACCGAGTTCGGCAGCGTCCGGACCCGCGCCCCCTCGACCCATTCTGCTGCTGTCGCGGCCATGGGAACATCATCCTTGCCCCAGGCCGCCCGGCGTCGGGAGGGGGACAGACGTGCTCGCGGTCCGGTGGCGCGCCCCGAAGGACGCGCCACCGGTCGCTCAGCACGCGGGCGCTTCGCCGCCGCCGGAGACGTAGGCGGCGGCCACGAACTTGCCCGCGGCCACCCGGTACCAGACGCTCGACGTGCCCTGGGTCCCGGTGACCGACTCGCCCTGTGCCTCGCACTCGATGCGCACCTGCGCGTAGTTCGCCGCCAGGCCGACCGCGGCCGAGCCCGTGTTGGTGTCGGCGCGCACGGTCAGCGGGTCGGTCTCGGTGTCGATGAAGCCGGCCGGGTCCGAGCCGGTCCACTCGTAGGTCGCGGTGACCCACGAGTTGTCCGTCAGCCCGAGGCCGTCCCAGAACGTGCCGTCCGCCAGGTCGATCCCGGCCGGGTTCGCCACCGTGCGGCCGAACTGGTCCTTGCCGCCGTTGTAGCCGTCCTGGTACGCGGCCTGCGCCTCCGGCTTGCCCTGCGGCAGGTCGGCCCAGTCCTCGCGCACGTCGGGCGGGCTCCAGTAGTCGTCGCGGGTGTTCCACGGCCCGACGTCCCAGACCGGCGCCCACTCGCAGCGGCCGTTCGACGCGCACACGCGGACGCTGTAGTCGCCGGCCCAGTTGTTGGACAGCCCGCGCCGCGACGGCAGCGCCACGAAGTGGTCCCGCTCGGTGATCACGTGGCCGTTCGCCGTGGTGCCGCCGACGAGGCCCTCGCGGGTGGCGAACACCTCGTAGGTCAGGCCGGCGTCCGCGAGGTGGACCGACCCGGTCGGCCGCGCGTCGCTCGCCGACGGGGTCACGGTCAGCTCCCGCAGCCGCGGCGACGCGACGCCCGCCGGCGCGGACAGCATGGTGCGCACCTCGACGTCACGGACCGCCGCCGACAGCACGGCCGGGGCGTCCGGGTGGATCTCCGTCCACTCGGACCAGCCGTCACCGGTGCGCCCGCGCACGTCGATCGCCAGCTCGGCGCCGTCCGGCACCGTGGAGTCGACCCTGGCCGCGAAGGTGTTGGCCGGCTCGGCGAGGCGGCCGAGCGGGTAGACGGCGAACCCGGTACGCACCGACTCGGCCGCCCGGTTGGCCTCCGACCCCAACCGGACCGTCTCCGACGCCGTCACGTTCGTGCTGCCCTCGGCGGGCTTGCTCAGATCGATCCGGTGTCCCGGACCCGCGCTCGCGGTTGGTGCAAGGCCAATGATCGAGGCCACGAGCAGCGCCCCGACCAGCAGGTGGTGTTTGGTCTTCACGACCAGTCAGCAAAGACGCCGAGTGGTGATGTGTCAACAGAACGTGCCGATTTGTCGGTGAAGAATCACCGACCGAGCAGCTCGCGCACGGCCGCCCGGTCGACCTTTCCCGGTCCCCGCACGGGAAGTGTGTCGGCGAGGCGCAGCAGCTTCGGGACCGCCGGTGCGCCGAGCGCCGCCCGGACCGCGTCGAGCAGGTCCTGCACGCGGGGCGGCTCGCCGGCCGGCACGACCGCGGCGGCGACGAGCTGGCCCCACTCGTCGGAGGGCAGGTCGACGACACACGCCTCCGCGACCCCGGGCTGGGCGGTGAGCACGGCTTCGACGGCGGCCGGCGCCACCTTCACGCCGCCGGTGTTGATCACGGAGTCGGCGCGCCCGAGCACCTCGAGCGTGCCGTCCGTGTGCAGCACGCCGAGGTCGGTCGTGCGGAACCACCCGCCGGCGAAGGCCTTCGCGGTGGCCGCCGGATCGAGCCGGTACCCGGACGCGAGCACCGGCCCCGCGAGCTCGACCAGGCCCGCCTCGATCCGCACGTCGACGCCGTCGAGCGGGACGCCGTCGTAGACGCAGCCGCCCGCGGTCTCGGTCATGCCATAGGTGGTGACGACGTTGACGCCCGCCTCCCGGGCCCTGGTCAGCAGGGGCTGCGGGGTCACCGCGCCGCCGAGCAGGACCGCGTCGAAGGAACGCAGCGCGGGCAGGTCGGCGGTCAGCAGCCGGGACAGCTGGGTCGGCACGAGCGAGGTGTACCGGGGTGAGGCGGCGAGCGTCCGGGCGGCTTCCGCGAACGTTTGCCCGCCGCCGGCCACGACCGGCTCGTACCCGGCGAGCAGGGACCGGACGATCACCTGCACGCCGGCGACGTGCTGCGCGGGCAGTGCGAGCAGCCACCGGCCCGCGCCGCCGAGCCGGGTGTGCGTGGCCGTCGCGGAGGCGGTGAGCGCGGCGGCGGAGAGCAGCGCGCCCTTGGCCTCGCCGGTGGACCCGGAGGTGGCGACGACGACGGCCGTGCCCGGTTCGGCGGGCTCGCCGGGGGCCAGCCGCGCGCGCAGCTCCCCGAGCCGCGGATCCCGCGCCGAGAGCGGCAGCACCGCGGGCCCGGTCCCGTCGAGCGCGTCGCGCAGCGCGCGGACCAGCCCGGGCACGCCGTCCGCCCCGTCCAGCACGATCTCCCGCACGGCCCGATTGTCGTCCAATGCCAGGAAGGACGCCTTCCGGACGTCGAGCGTCCGGAAGGCGTCCTTCCTGGCGGTCAGTAGTAGTGCGGGAATGTCGACCAGTCCGGGTCCCGCTTCTCCAGGAACGCGTCGCGTCCCTCGACGGCCTCGTCGGTCATGTACGCGAGCCGCGTCGTCTCGCCGGCGAACAGCTGCTGGCCGACCAGCCCGTCGTCGATGAGGTTGAAGGCGTACTTCAGCATCCGGCGCGCGGTCGGCGACTTGCCGTTGATCTCCTTCGCCCACGCCAGCGCCTCGGCCTCCAGCGACGCGTGCGCCACGACCGCGTTCACCGCGCCCATCCGGAACATGTCCTCGGCCGTGTAGGTCCGGCCCAGGAAGAACACCTCGCGCGCGAACTTCTGCCCGATCTGCCGCGCCAGGTACGCCGACCCGTACCCGCCGTCGAAGCTGCCCACGTCCGCGTCGGTCTGCTTGAACCGGGCGTGCTCGGCCGAGGCCAGCGTCAGGTCACAGGTCACGTGCAGGCTGTGCCCGCCACCGGCCGCCCAGCCCGGCACCACCGCGATCACGACCTTCGGCATGAACCGGATGAGCCGCTGGCATTCCAGGACGTGCAGCCGTCCCGCCCGGGCCGGGTCGATCGTCTCCGACGTCTCGCCGGCCGCGTACCGGTACCCCGTCCGCCCGCGGATGCGCTGGTCGCCGCCCGAGCAGAACGCCCAGCCGCCGTCGCGGGGCGAGGGCCCGTTGCCGGTCAGCAGCACCACCCCGACGTCGGAGCTCATCCGGGCGTGGTCGAGTGCCCGGTACAGCTCGTCGACCGTGTGCGGCCGGAACGCGTTGCGCACCTCCGGCCGGTCGAACGCGATCCGCACCGCCCCGGTGTCCACCGCCCGGTGGTAGGTGATGTCGGTGAAGTCGAACCCCTCGACGACCCGCCACGCGGACGGGTCGAACAGGTCGGAAACAGTCACGCCGGGAGCATAGGCGGGGGCACGTCGTGCCAAGCTGGCCAGGTGAACCCGTCCACCGCACAGGCCGGAGTGATCGTCGACGAGCTCGTTCGCAACGACGTTCGGCACGTCGCGCTGACCCCCGGCTCGCGCAACGCGGCGCTCGCCATGGCCATGCATGAGGCCGCCGAGGCGGGCCGGCTCATCCTGCACGTGCGCATCGACGAGCGCGTGGCCGGCTTCCTCGCGCTAGGCCTGGCCCGGGGCGGCGGCCGTCCCGCGGCGGTCGTCTGCACCTCGGGCACGGCCGCGGCGAACCTGCACCCGGCGGTGCTCGAGGCGCACCACTCGGGCGTCGGCCTGCTCATGATCACCGCCGACCGGCCGCCAGAGCTGCACGGCACGGGCGCGAACCAGACCATCGACCAGCGCGACCTGTTCGGGCCGGCCGCGGTCGCGGTGGAGTTCCCGGTGGCCGAGCGGCGCGGGGGCCAGAACCAGGTCTGGCGCGGGCTCGTGTGCCGCGCGGTCGCGCAGGCCGAGCACGGGCAGCCGGTGCACGTGAACGTCCCGTTCCGCGAGCCGCTGGTACCGACGTTCGAGCCGCGTTGGCCCGAGCCGCTGGACGGCCGGCCGGACGGGCTGCGCTGGACGACCTCGGCCGCGCCGGTGTCGATGCCGGGCAGCCGCGTGGACTTCCGGCTCCCGGCGCGCACGCTGATGGTGTTCGGCAGCGGCCGGGCCGACCGGGCACGCGCGGCGGCCGCCGTCGCCGCGTCGGCCGGCTGGCC
>NZ_JBOHGB010000212.1:0-9828 GCF_050699935.1 Actinophytocola sp. | reverse complement strand
GACGCCTTCCGGACACTGAGCGTCCGGAAGGCGTCCTTCCAGGCCTTGCTAGCGGACGCCGAGCAGGTCGACGACGAAGACGAGGGTCTCGCCCGGCTTGATGGCGCCGCCGGCGCCGCGATCGCCGTAGCCGAGATGCGGCGGGATCACGAGCTTGCGCCGGCCGCCGACCTTCATGCCGGCCACCCCGCGGTCCCAGCCGGCGATCACCCGGCCGCCGCCGAGCGGGAAGCTGAACGGCGTGCCGCGGTTCCACGAGGCGTCGAACTCCTCACCGGAGGAGTGCGCCACGCCGACGTAGTGCACGCTCACCTGCTGACCGGGCCGGGCCTCGTCGCCGTCGCCGACGGTGATGTCCTCGACGAGCAGGTCGGCCGGCGGCGGACCGTCGATGGGGTCGACGTCGGGCTTCTCGAGGGCCATGCGTTCTCCTTTGGGGTTCTTCCGTCCTACCCGGCTCATCCAACCAGCCGACGGCTGCCCGGGCCGGACGGCGTCACCGCCCACCCCACTCACGACGCGCCACCTCTATCGGTGCGAATGCGAACACCGCAGGTCACAGGTGTCCACATCGGCCTGGGGGACCCCTGGTTCCAGCGTAACGGCGTGCTCCGACGGTTCCGGGCTGTCTGCGCCAGATTGTGGACAGGTGGCGGGGTTGTGGACAACCACCTGGCGTCGCTGAATCCGGGTCCTTGATGGACGGCGCCGATATTCGGCCGCGCGCTCGGCGGCCCGGTGGGTATGCTGGCCCTCGGCTCCTCGACCAGAGCGGCCTTTCGTCCTTGCTCGCACGCGCGCGGCACCACCGCCTCGCGAGCGCCTCCGGTGTTGACGTGAGGAGCCGCTGTGCGTCCGTCCGCTTCGCCCCGTTCGCCCCGGTCGGTCGAGAGCTCCCCGGTGCGGGACCTGCTCGCGCTGACCGCCGACCCCCGGATGATCTCCTTCGCCGGCGGCCTGCCCGCGCCCGAACTGTTCGATGTGGACGGTTGGCGGGCCGCGTTCGACCGGGCGCTGCGTGGGCCCGACGCCCGGCGTCACCTCCAGTACGCGCCCACCGAGGGCAACGTGACGCTGCGCGCGCTGGTCGCGGCGCGGCTGTCCGGCCGCGGCATGGACACCCGCGCGGACGACCTGCTGATCACGACCGGCTCGCAGCAGGCGCTGACCCTCGTCGCGTCGGCGCTGCTGGGGCCGGGCGCGGTGGTGGCCGTGGAGGAGCCGACCTATCTGGCCGCGCTGCAGGTCTTCCGCATGGCCGGCGCGCGGGTGGTGCCGGTGGCGAGCGACGCGGACGGGATCGTGCCGGCGTCGCTCGCGGAGGTCGTCGAGCGCGAGCGGCCCGCGTTGCTGTACCTGGTGCCGACGTTCGCCAACCCCACCGGCCGCACGCTCACCAGGTCCCGCCGGCTCGCGGTCGCGGCGCTGGCCACCGAGCACGACCTGTGGGTGGTCGAGGACGACCCGTACGGGGAGCTGCGCTACCGCGGCACGCCGCTGCCTCCGCTCGGTGCCGCGCCGACGGACCGGGTGATCACGCTGGGCAGCCTGTCGAAGATCTGCGCGCCCGGGCTGCGGCTGGGCTGGTTGCGCGCACCGGAGCCGCTCATGCGCACACTCGTGATCGCCAAGCAGGCGGCGGACCTGCACACGAGCACGATCGACCAGGCCGCGGCCGCCGGCTACCTGCAGTCGTCCGATGTGGACGCCCACGTGGCCCGGCTGTGCCGGGAATACCGGAACCGACGCGACGCGATGCTCGCCGCGCTGCCGGACGTGACACCGGACGGCACACAGTGGACGGACCCGGACGGCGGCATGTTCGTGTGGGTGCGGCTGCCCGGTGATCTCGACTCCGCGACGCTGCTGCGCTCGGCGCTGCGCGAGCACGTCGCGTTCGTGCCCGGGGCGCCGTTCCACGTGTCGGACCCGGACCACGCGACGTTGCGGCTGTCGTTCACCACGAGCGCGCCGGCCGAGATCGCCGAGGGCATGCGCCGCCTGGGCACGGTCCTCGCGGGCGCGCGGCGGGCGATCCCTTGAGGACCCAAACATCCGGGGCGGCCCGAACGATTGTCTCCGTATGACCACCGAACGCGTCCTCGGCGTGGACGCCTGCCGGGCGGGCTGGGTCGCCATCGCGTTGGCCGGTGACCGCGCCGACGCCTACCAGACCCGCACGATCGCCGACCTCGTCACCACCGCGTCGGCCGACGGCCCGCTGGCGGTGATCGCCGTCGACATCCCCATCGGGCTGCCGGACAACTCCCGCCGGCGGGCCGACGTCGAGGCCCGCGCGGCCGTCGGCCGGCTGGCGTCGTCGATCTTCATGACGCCGGTCCGTGGCGCACTGGAGTTCACCGACCACGGCAGCGCGAGTGCGCACAACCGCGAGCGGGTGGGGGAGGGCATGTCGATCCAGGCGTTCGGCATCCTGCCCAAGGTGCGCGAGGTGGACCGGTGGCTGCCGAACGCGCCTTGCCGGGTGGTCGAGGTCCACCCGGAGGTCAGCTTCGCGGCGTTGAACGGCGCCCCGCTCGACGTCCGCAAGCACACCTGGGCCGGTGCCCGGCTCCGCCACCGGCTGCTGTCCGAGGCCGGCATCATGCTCGACGACATCGGCGCCGCCGGCGCGCGGGCCAACGTCGACGACGTCCTCGACGCTGCCGTCGCCGCGTGGACCGCACGGCGGGTCAGCGAGGGCACGGCCACCTCGATCCCGGAGACCCCGCAGACCTTCGCCGACGGCGTGCGCAGCGCGATCTGGCGCTGAAGCGGGCCTCGGCCCAGCCGGGCAGGGCAGGGATCCGAGGCGATTACGTAGCGATGACGTGGCTACTATGTACGCGCGCCACCGGATGCACATCCTCGGACGGCACGCGATCCACCCATGAGCTGACGACCGGCGGGATCACCGTGGGACGGGCCACCCCGGACGGTGCGCCGGATCTCCTACTCGCGCCGGACCCGCACCGGCTGGTCAGCCGGCTGCACTGTGTCATCGAGTATGTCCACGGTTCCTGGACGCTCACCGACAATGAGGTGATCTCACCAACTTTCAGTTGGGTCGGCGGTGTTCGAAATGGGTGAGGGCGAGTGCGGCTTTGACCATGTCCCCGATCTTGCTGGGGCTGGCAGTGATGTGGTGGAGAGTGCGCCAGCGGCCGGTGAGGATGGCGAATCCGCGTTCGCCCAGGCAGCGCAAGCCGCGCAGGAGTGCGTTGTAGGTGCAGGTGTCCACGTCGAGGACCTGGTCACCTGCGGGTTGTTTGATCGGGGTGTGCGCGCCAATACCCGTGCCCTCGTAGCCGCCGTCGGCCAGCGCGGGCAGGTCGAGTTGGGATGCGGCCCAGTACAGGGCCGAGCACATGCTCCTGGGCCACGGTGAGGTCGTGCACGGAGCCGGGCTCGACATCGGATATCCACAGCGGGAACCCGTCCGGCCCGGAGATCGCCTGCACGTTCCCGCCGTGCTCGTGAGCGTTCCCGGAGTACCACAGGTCGATCAGTTTCCCTTTGACGCTCATGGGTTTCTCGCCACAGTGATCAGCGGAGAAGATCTTCCCGTCCAGGATCACATACGTGAGTCCGTCGGTCTTGGCCTTCTCCAGGGCGTCATGCAGATCCGGCGCCTGGTCGGCGAGCACCTCGATGACTCCGTCGAGGTAGCGGTACCCCGTCGCGCGGGAGACCCCGTGGTCCCGTGCCAACGCGGTCACCTCGACATCCTGGCGGAACCAACGCAATCCCAGGACTGCTTGCCGAAAGCAGGTCAACGCCCTGCTGTCTTGCGGGTACCACGCTGGCGGCGTTCGGCTTGGAGCAGGCGGCTGAGGTGCCGGGCACGTTTGCGCGGCACGTCGAGCATGGCACGATAGGCAATCATGGGGAGTCCCTGGCCTCGGACTTGATCTTCGCAAATCCAGTCCTATCAGGGGCTCCCCGCCCACATCTCACAGGCTCCCACCAGCAATGGAGCCAAGCACATCAACGACGGCCGCTTACATCACCCACACCCGAAACGATCTTGCTGAGATCACCTCAATGAGTGGTAGCGGATGTGCTCCGCGAGCTTATCGCGATCCAGTAGCTGGATATGTAGTGCATTCATGGGCTTCGACCGTGTTGGTTTGGCACCTCGATCCATCCGATACCAATTGTATTCCGCGAAGCACCAAGGTAGGGAGCGGATGTATCGAAATTGGAAGCCACCGGACTTTTTGGCCGTTGATCTCGGCATCATTCAAGGCAATCTGTTCAACGTCTAGGTGCCATCGTCTATCAGTTCGATCCCTCGGCGGCGTCCGCGCAAAGCCACTCGCAGAACAGGGTATGGATCCCGGCCGTTGGCCAGCGAGCTAATAAAGTGTTGCCGCCACCGGTCGTCGCGGTCGATGTCTACCGCGACGTCGACGTCACCAGGGTCGAACGCACCCCGTGCGTACGAACCGAAGACGTGCACTGACTGAAACAATTCTGGCTGGCCACTCATCGCTGGCAGCCCGGTCTAGAAGCTCATAAAGTAGCTGAGTAGCGCGCTGCCGCTTCATCTGGTCCCTGTCGCCGGCGGCGTACGTAGTCGACTCTCCATAGTGCCAGATATCTGCGCGTCGGGCTGGACGTCTCCAGCGCACCTCGTGCATTCGTGTTGCCGATGAAGACACGAGTGACTTGTCAAGCGTAGAGGATTTCTACTGTTGACAAGGGGGTGGTGAGGTCGATCCGCCGACGACGCTCCTCGGGTCAAACTGGCATGTTGAGCCGAATCATGCGCAAGAGGTTCCGGAGCATCTCGACGGTGTTCGTGGGGATGTCTTCCGGGTTGAAGTGCATGATGTCGTTTCGGATCTCGCGGAGCGTCCCCAGTCGTGCGCAGAACAATGCGCGATCCAACTTGGTGTTAAGCCGTTCCCACGCGCCAGGGTTCTGCAGAGTGCGCTCGTAGTCGCCTATAGTCAACTGATCGAACGACGTGATCTCCCGTGATCCCGAGGAGTCACACAATGCGACAACCTCCGCGAGGGGGATGCACGATCTGACGATGTGCCGCAACAGTTGGTCTAGTTCTCCGATTAGGAAGAACGGCGTCGCCATGTCGCCGTAGGCATGTGCCAGATCGGTCGCCGTCACGATGCCGTTGACTTCGTTCACCTCGTTGCGCACGAAGACGAATCCAACGCTTTGAAGCACACTCAGGACATCCACTAGTTCCTGGTCGTATGAGATTTCTGGGGCGTCGATCACACAGTGGCGCAAGATGGCGCGAGGATCAATATGCCTCGCGATCGCGATCGACTTCCACGTGACGGCGCCTTCCAGCTTGCGCTTGTTGGTGGAAAGCACTGGCAACTGAGAGAAGTCGTCGATCTGCATCAGCGTGATCGCCTGTTCGACGGTGCTCTCTGGTGTTACGGATGTGATTCCACCCAGCGCTGACGGTAGGTTGCCTACCTTGAGCCCGATCTGCGGCGTTTCATCTTCGTCGGGATCGGAGTCGGTGCTGGCGAGCGTGTGCATCTTGAGCACGGACTCATCCGGCAGTTTCGCCTCGTGCTCGTCGTCCACTATCGAGAACCGTACTGGCGTGTCGAGCGCGACGTCGCGAAAGTGAGGAAACGTCTTAAGCCCGTGGCTTCCGATATCCTTCTCTATCCGTCGGGTGATGCGGGTTCCGCGATTCCGCGCGTTCCAGTGCCGCAGCAGTTCTCTCACGGTGATCGTGATGGCCTCGCCGGCTCTCAGTTGCTCGCCGATGTCGCTGAGGTACTCATGCGGTGCATACGCTGTCGCATCGCCGGCCGCGGCGTCACGGAGTTCGTTGCGGAGGGACGCGAGGGTGCGGTTCGCGTCGGTGCGCCATACGATCCAGCTGTTGACCTGTGTGTTGGCGACCGCCTTCGCCGCATCTGATGGTGTGTCGTACTCGGTTCCGTCCGACAGCACAATGCGACCCTCAGGTGACACAGAGGCCTCGTGCTCTTCGCCTGCCCTGGGGCGTGTGAATCGCAGCCGATCGCCTGCGCGGATCAGGTCCGCTTCGAGGAGATCCCGAACGCTTTCCCGACGGCCGTCGAGCGCCCGCTCGCTCACCAACCGCGTTCCCGCCATTCGCCGAGCTTCGGGCGCTCCGCGCCGAGCGTGGAGTCGTCGCCGTGGCCGGGGTAGAACCACGTGTCATCCGGCAATTCGCCGAAGACGCGCGCCTCCAGGTCGTCCATCAGGCTGGTGAACTCGGTCGGGTTTGTTGTCCGCCCCGGACCGCCGGGGAACAGGGAGTCGCCCGTGAACAGGTGGCCGTGGCCCGCCGAGTCCCGGTAGAGCAGTGCGACCGAGCCCGGTGTGTGGCCGCGCAGGTGGATGACCTCCAGCACGCATTCGCCGACCGGGACCGTGTCGCCGTGGGAGACGAGGCGGTCCGGGGGCACCGGCAGCGGGCCGGCGTCCAGCTCGTGGGCGATCGTGTTCGCGCCGTGCGCGCCGGCCACCGCGCCCAGGGCCTGCCAGTGGTCCGGATGCTGGTGCGTCGTCAGGATCGTGCGCAGCGACGGGCGGTCGTCGTCGTGGCCGATGAGGTCCGACAGGCGCTCCGGGTCGTTCGCGGCGTCGACCAGGAGGGCCTCGTTGGTGGCGCGACAGACCAGCAGGTACGCGTTGTTGTCCATCGGGCCGACGGAGATCTTCGTGATGGTCAGCGCGTCCAGCGTCCGCCGCGCGGCGGGCCCGCCGGGCTCGACGTGACCGGTGTAGTCCTCGAGAGCGTCCACGGCCGCGACCCTAGCGCGCGGCACCGACAGCCTGACAGCATGGCGTCGTGATCAAGGGTTGGACCTGGTTCAACGAACCCGCGACGTGGACGGCGGGCGAGGACTCGCTGACCGTCACGACCGACCCCGACACCGACTTCTGGCGCACCACCCACTACGGCTTCATCCGCGACACCGGCCACCTCCTCGGCACCGAGCTCGAGGTCGACTTCACGCTCACCGCCACCGTCGCGGGCGACTACCGCGAGCAGTACGACCAGGCCGGCATCGCCATCCGCGTCGACGAGCAGAACTGGATCAAGAGCGGCATCGAGCTCGTCGACGGCCACCAGCGGATCTCCGCCGTCGTGACGAGGGGCTTCTCGGACTGGTCGATGGCCCCGGTCGACGACCCCGCGACGGTCACGGTCAGGGCCGAGCGCTCCGGCGACACCGTGTCGATCCGCTACGGCCTCGACGGCGCGGAACCCACCACCCTGCTGCGGCTGGCCTACCTGCCGCCCGCGACCACGGTCCGGGCCGGCGTCATGGCCGCGTCGCCGACCGGCCGCGGCTTCACCACCAGGTTCACGAAGGTCGCGCTAGCCCCACGGGGGTAGCACCGGCAGGTCGCCGGACAGCTCGGTGCCGTCGCCGCGCCCGGTCAGCCACGCCATCACCGGCGCCGCCTCGCCCGCCACCCGGTACGGCCCGCCTTCGAGGCCGCCGGCCAGGTCCCACACCCGCTCGGTACCGTCCGGCATCGTCACCGCCAGGCGCACCGACGGCGCGTCCGCACGGCCGACCAGCCGCGAGACCGCACTCTCGAGCATCTCCTCGACGTGCTCGTCCGGGAGGTCGGCGAACCCGAACCCGACATCCAGGTCCACGAGGTGCGCCCACAGCTCGAACAGCCGCATCGACGGGATGCGCGCCGCCGGGAACACCATCGACGCCCGGCCGGCGACCGTCGCCAGCCACTGCGAGTCCGAAAGCCGGTCGCTGGCCGCCGCGAACCGGTCGCTCGCCGCGCGTAGGTCCTCGTGCACGACCTGGGCCAGCCGGCACGCGCCCTCCTCGATGTCGGCGTCCCGGTCGGCCGTGCTCGGGTACATGGGGTGCTCGACCCCCGTGCGGGCCCAGGTGAGCAGGTTCACGAAGGCGTCGGCGTTGCGGGCGAGATGGGTGATCACGTGCGCCCTGGTCCAACCGGGCAGCCGGCTCGGCTGGTGGATCCTCGCCTCGGATAGCTCACCGACCGCCTGGTCCAGCCTCTCGGTGGTCCGCCGCACGTCGGCCAGACATCGCCTGGCCTCGGCGGCGGCCGATCGTTCGTGCGCGCGGCGCTGCTCGGGCACGCTGTCGGGCCGTACGGACGATTCCGATGAGATGCTGGAGCCAGTCATACCGCCATCCCCGCGAGTCGGTAGTACAGAATGGGCTTTGCACCAGAGCTGGTCACTCCAGCGTAGGTGAGCGGCGCCCACCTGGGATAGCCGACCGTCGTGCCCGTCCGCGGCAGAATTGTCGGTGCCCCGTCCTAGCATGGCCCCGGCCACGCGCACAGGACCGTGGAGTGCCGCCTGACCTGCACGTGGCCGGTCTGACAGCAGCATCGTCGAAGGGACTTCAGTGGCTGACCGCCTCGTTGTTCGCGGCGCCAGGGAGCACAACCTGCGCGGCGTGGATCTCGACCTGCCCCGGAACAGCATGATCGTGTTCACCGGGTTGTCGGGGTCCGGCAAGTCGAGCCTGGCCTTCGACACGATCTTCGCCGAGGGCCAGCGCCGGTACGTCGAGTCGCTGTCGGCCTACGCCAGGCA
Source organism: Actinophytocola sp. (assembly GCF_050699935.1). Taxonomy (NCBI): domain Bacteria; kingdom Bacillati; phylum Actinomycetota; class Actinomycetes; order Pseudonocardiales; family Pseudonocardiaceae; genus Actinophytocola; species Actinophytocola sp. The sequence goes on along the minus strand of NZ_JBOHGB010000212.1, from coordinate 1,262 downwards.
GTTCCTCGGCCAGATGGACAAGCCGGATGTCGACTTCATCGAAGGCCTCTCGCCCGCGGTGTCGATCGACCAGAAGTCGACCAGCCGCAACCCGCGCTCGACCGTCGGCACCATCACCGAGGTCTACGACTACCTCCGCCTGCTCTTCGCCCGCGCCGGCAAGCCCCACTGCCCGCAGTGCGGCGAGCCGATCAGCAAGCAGACCCCGCAGCAGATCGTCGACCAGGTGCTGGCCATGGAGGACGGCGTCCGCTTCCAGGTGCTCGCACCGGTCATCCGCGGGCGCAAGGGGGAGTACGTCGACCTGTTCTCCTCGCTGCAGTCGCAGGGCTACTCGCGTGCCCGTGTCGACGGCACGGTGTACCCACTCACCGAGCCGCCGAAGCTCAAGAAGCAGGAGAAGCACGAGATCGCGGTCGTGATCGACCGGCTCACGGTCAAACCGTCCGCCAAGCGCCGGCTCACCGACTCGGTGGAGACGGCCCTGCGGCTCGCCGACGGGCTCGTCGAGCTGGAGTTCGTCGACGTGCCGGACAACGACCCGGCCCGCATCCGCGGCTTCTCCGAGAACCTCGCCTGCCCGAACGGCCACGCCCTCGCCATCGAGGACCTCGAGCCGCGGTCGTTCTCGTTCAACTCCCCGTACGGCGCGTGCCCGGTGTGCACGGGCATCGGCGTCCGCCAGGAGGTCGACCCCGAGCTGGTGGTCCCGGACGACGAGCTCAGCCTCGAGGAAGGGGCGATCGCGCCGTGGGCCGGCGGGCAGACGGCCGAGTACTTCGTCCGGCTGCTGGGCGCGCTGGCCGAGACGGTCGGGTTCCGCATGGACACGCCGTGGCGCAAGCTCCCGGCCAAGGCGCAGAAGGCTGTGCTGCACGGCATCGACGATCAGGTGCACGTCCGGTACCGCAACAGGTACGGCCGCGAGCGTTCGTACTACGCCAACTACGAGGGCGTGATCCCGTTCCTGGAGCGGCGCCAGGAGCAGACCGAGTCCGACTACATGCGGGAGAAGTACGAGGGCTACATGCGGGAGGTGCCCTGCCCGGCCTGCCAGGGCACCCGTCTCAAGCCGGAGATCCTCGCGGTCACGCTCGCGCACCGCAAGCACGGCGCGCGCTCGATCGCCGAGGTGTCGGCGCTGTCGATCGCGGAGTGCGCGGAGTTCCTCGACGGCCTGTCGCTGGGCCGCCGCGAGACGATGATCGCCGGCGCGGTGCTCAAGGAGATCCAGGCGCGGCTGCGCTTCCTGCTCGACGTGG
>NZ_JBOHGB010000211.1:0-9915 GCF_050699935.1 Actinophytocola sp. | reverse complement strand
GGTGCATCCCCTGGGACGAGGAAACCCAGGCCATCTACCGACAGCAAGCCGCCAAACCCACATCGCGCGGCAAGCGAACAACCCCAACAACCGCAGGAGGTGCAGTATGAAACGACCGTCGGCGCGGGTGCGCACCGCCCCGACGAGGACCTCGTCGTCGTCGGGGAACTGGCGCTGGAGGTGGTTGTGCAGCAACTCGGTGATGTTCTGGAACGGCCGGCCGGTCGCCCGGTCCACACCGGACGCCGCGACCCCGGAGAACTCCCGGGTCTCCTGTTCCAGGGCGGTGTTGACCGCGGCTTCGACGCCCTGCAGCAGGAGGTTGCGGGACACGACCACGACGGAGAGCAGCACCACGGTCATCAGCAGGATCAGCCAGCCCATGATGCGGACGCGCGCCGGGACACCACGCCGGGCGTTGCGCGGGACCGAACCGGCCGAACCGGCCGTGCCGGGCTCAGTCACCGCCACCGTCGTCGTCATCGTCGTCGTCGTCATCGTCCGGCGAGTCGTCGCCCCCGCTGTCTTCGTCGCTGTCGTCGTCATCGTCGTCGGTCACGGGCGGCGGGAGCGGGACGACCTCGGTTCCCGGTGGTCCGGGCCGCTCGCCGGTGGCGGGCGGCCGGGATGTCGTCGTGGGCGGTGTGCTCGGTCCCGGGCTGGTGGACGGCGCACCGGGTGCGGGCCGCACCTGGCTCGCCGACTCACCGACCCGGACGGGCCCGGGAATCTCGGGTGGCTCCGTGTCGCCCACGAGGCCGTAGCTGGCCAGCGCCGCCGCGAGCGGAAGCGCGATGGCCGCCGCGAGCACGGCCCGCCGTGAGTCGAGCGTCATCCTCATAGCGTGCGCAGCGCCGGCGAAGCGAACATGAGCACGAGATGAGTATGTTTTCATCCCCGCCACCCCGCCACCCCGCGCCCGACCCATGCCCGGAAGGACGCCTTCCGGGCATCCAGCGACCTGAAGGACGCCTTCCGGGCAATGGGTCAGTCGGCGCTGCCGGCGCTGTCGGCGCTGCTCCCGCTGTCCGCGCCGGCCGGCGAGTCCGCGCTCACCGGGACCTGCACCGGCGTGTTCGCGGTGGCCTTCGGCGCGGGGGCCGGGCGGTTGACGCCGGCCGGGCTGTCCGCCGAGGCCGCGCTGCCCGCCCCGGCCGGTGACGACGCCGAGTCACCGGAACCGGCCGGGTCGCCGGGCGAGTCGGCCGAGTCGAACGGCGACGCGGCGGGCGAGTCCGCCGACTCCGGCGAATCGTCGGCGACCGGATCGGCGTGCTCGTCGTCCACCAGCTCGACCTCCGGGGCCGGCTGGGGGTCGTTGAGCGAGACGTTCGCGGAGGCCATCGCCGCCGTGCCGAACCCGGCCACCGCGAGCGTGGCCGCCGCCACGATCCACGGGCGCTTGATGTCCATGAGTACTGTTCCTTCCGATGTGTCGTCCTTGCCTCGTGACTCCCACGATCGCGGACGAAGATGAGGGGAACGTCGCTGTCGCGATGAAGAGCTCTTCATCGAGCGGCCACATCGGACCGTGACGACTCCACAGTGGACGACTCCACAGTGGACGATGTGGTGGACGATGTGGCGGACGGTGCGGTGGGCTCCGCGAACGCGAGCCACTGCTCGGCCAGGGCCACGCGTCGCTCGGTGTGCTGTGGCCAGCCGGCTTCCTGTACCCGGTGTGGGCCGGTGGCCAGCGAGAGCACGACGGCGGCGGTGCGTCGGGCCAGCGCCGCCCGGCCGAGGTCGCGCGAGAACCGGCGCTCCAGCCTGGAGCCCAGCCGGTTGATCACCTCGGCACGGTCCGGCCGAATCTGCGCGAGCACCGCCAAGTGCGCCAGCAGGCAGGCGGCGTCGTCCAGCCGCTCCCCTCGTCCCGCCGTGTCGATGTCCAGCAGGCCGGCGATCCGGCCGTCGGCCACCATCAGCTGGCTTTCGTAGAAGTCACCGTGGACCGCGACGTCGGGCCCCTCCGGCGTGTCGTGGTCGACCGACGCGGCGATCCGGCGTGCGCGGTCCGCCATCGGCGGCAGCACACCGGCGATCACCTCGGCGTAGTGCGGCGCCTTCTGCCCCCAGGTACGGCGTCGACGCCCGGTGGCCAGCGCGACCGGCAGCGCGTCGAGCACGCCGACCACGCCGCCGGCCAGGCGGTCGGGGTCGAGCCGGTTCGCACCCGTGGTGATGAGCTCCTCACGCAGGGTCCGGCCGGGCAGCGCGGTGAGCACGACCAACCCGTCGTCGGTCCACCCCAGCGAGGCCGGCACCGCCACCCCGGCGGCGGTCGCGACCCGGTGCCGTTCGTGCAGCCGGCGCGCCCGCCGCGGGTGGACCGCCTTGACGAAGATCCGCGCGCCGCCGGGCGCGGACACTTCGACGACCGCGCGGCGCATCGGCCGGTAGGCCCGAACCCGCGGCCGCGGCAGGCCGCCCGCGCCCAAGCCGGCGTCGCCCAGCAGCCGCCGCATCCGCTCCAGGTCCATCGCGGCCGGCAGGCCCGGCAGCGCGGGGTCGAACGGGAACCGCCACATCCCGATCTCCGTGCGGCCGTCACCGAGCCGCGCCACGCCGTCGGGCAGCGAGCCCGAGCAGGCGCCGAGCCGCTCGCTGGTCACCGACCCGTCCGCCCACCGCACCCGCGCCGTGTAGGACGCCGTCGTCGCTGCCCCCGGCCGGTACGCGACCTGCGTCGCCGTCCACTCCACCAGGCGCCCGCCGACCGCGGAGAGCACCGCGACCATCAGCTCGCGCGCCGACTCCCCGGTCAGCACCGCGACATCGGCGCCGACCGCGTCACGCACTTCAACAGCCACCCTCCCCACGATGCGCACGAACGATGAAGCCCGCCTGAGCACCACATGAAGACGTGTTCATGTCAGACTCCGGCTGTGCGTGAGCTCTTCCACGTCGGACGCGACAGTCTCGAGCGATTCCTGTCCCGCTGGTACGGACCGGCGGACCGGCAGCCGGCGGCGACCGCGGTGGACGGAACTCCGCGGCCGCTGCGCGACTGGTTCGAGCTGACCGCACGCTGGTCGGCGCCGGTCGTCACGCAGAACCACGTGCTGAGCCAGCCCTGGATCGACGATGGAAAGCTGGTGTTCTGGGAGGAGAACCAGGGGGTGTGGCTGTGGGCGACCGCTCCCGACGGCGATGACCCGCCCGTCTACGACCGGGAGAACGTCGACGGCGACAGCTGGCAGCCCACGGGTGAGTCGCTGTCGACGTTCCTGCTCCACGTCGCGGTGTTCGAAGCGATCATGGGCGCCTCGCACGGCGCCTGCGCCAGCTGGGTGTCGGCGGCCGCGCTGGCGGAGATTCTGGCGCCGCTCCGCCCGCTGCCGATGCCGGAATGGCGCTGGCCGGCCCCTGGCCACCGACTGCATGCGGCCGACGGGCTGCTCGCCTTCAGCGGCCCGAACCCCGGTCCGGGTGAGGTTGCCGAGACGGCGGCGACGCACGAGGTGTGGTTGGCGGCCGACGAGCCCGGGCGGCTGGCGTACCTCACCGAGCCGGCGGACGTGGAGTGGGACTCCTTCGACGCGTGACGCCCGCATGCTTGCCCACCAGCGGCGCGTCAGGTGGGTTGGTGGCGTGCCTGCTCGCGGAAGTGATCCACGTGGTGGGGGTAGTGCAGCTCGAACGCGGGCCGCTCGGAGCGGATCCTGGGGAGCTCGGTGAAGTTGTGCCGTGGCGGCGGGCACGAGGTGGCCCATTCGAGGGAGTTGCCGTAGCCCCACGGGTCGTCCGCGCCGGCCGGGTCGCCGTAGCGGTAGCTGCGGAAGACGTTCCACAGGAACGGCAGCATCGACACGCCGAGCAGGAACGCGCCGATCGTCGAGAGCACGTTCAGCACGGTGAACCCGTCGCTGGCCAGGTAGTCCGCGTAGCGGCGCGGCATGCCTTCCGCGCCCAGCCAGTGGTGGACGAGGAACGTCAGGTGGAAGCCGACGAACGTGGTCCAGAAGTGCAGTCGCCCCAACGGTTCGGACAGCATGCGGCCGGTCATCTTGGGGAACCAGAAGTAGATGCCGGCGAAGGTGGCGAACACGATCGTGCCGAACAGCACGTAGTGGAAGTGGCCCACCACGAAGTACGTGTCGGTCACGTGGAAGTCGACCGGCGGCGCCGCGAGCAGCACACCCGTGAGCCCGCCGAACAGGAAGGTCACCAGGAACCCGATGGAGAACAGCATCGGCGTCTCGAACGTCAGCGCACCCTTCCACATCGTGCCGATCCAGTTGAAGAACTTGATCCCCGTCGGCACCGCGATCAGGTACGAGGTGAGGGAGAAGAACGGCAGCAGCACCGCGCCGGTGGCGAACATGTGGTGCGCCCACACGGTCATCGACAGCCCCGTGATGGCGATCGTGGCGTACACCAGCCCGCGGTAGCCGAACAGCGGCTTGCGGCTGAACACCGGGATGATCTCGCTGATGATCCCGAAGAACGGCAACGCCACGATGTAGACCTCGGGATGGCCGAAGAACCAGAACAGGTGCTGCCACAGGATGTTGCCGCCGTTCACCGGGTCGAACACGTGCGCGCCGATCAGCCGGTCGGCCAGCAGCCCGAACAGCGCCGCGGTCAGCACCGGGAACGCCAGCAGCACCAGGATCGAGGTGAACAGGATGTTCCAGGTGAAGATCGGCATGCGGAACATCGTCATCCCGGGCGCACGCAGGCACACGATCGTGACCACCATGTTGACCGCGCCCAGGATCGTGCCCAGCCCGGACACGATCAGCCCGATCGCCCACAGGTTGCCGCCCACCCCCGGTGAGTAGACGGCGCTGTTCAACGGCGCGTAGGCGAACCACCCGAACCCCGCCGCACCGCCCGGCGTGGCGAACCCCGCCATCACGATCAGCCCGCCGAACGCGAACAGCCAGTACGACAGCGAGTTCAACCGCGGGAACGCGACGTCCGGCGACCCGATCTGCAAGGGCAGCACCACGTTGGCGAACCCGAACAACGTCGGCGTCGCGTAGAGCAGCAGCATGATCGTGCCGTGCATGGTGAACAGCTGGTTGTACTGCTCCTGGGACAGGAACTGCAGCCCCGGCGCCGCCAGCTCCCCGCGCATCAGCAGGGCCATCAGCCCGCCGGCCAGGAAGAACCCGAACGACGTGACCAGGTAGAGGATCCCGATCTGCTTGTGGTCGGTGGTCCCCAGCATCCCGAGCAACGCGGACCCGATGCCCGGCCGCGCCGGCCGGGTCACGCCCGGGACCGGCTCGAGCGTGACCCGCTCGTGCAAGTCCCGTATCGCCTGGTCGTCCATGGCTCCTGTTCCCCTGCGACGAACCGCACGAAGCGCGTACCCCGTCCCCGGCGACCCGACACTTCTCGATTCGCGGGACTTGACGAGTCGCCTTACGGTCTGGCCCGGGCACCACCCGCGGTCAGAACTAGGGGCTCGGCAATGCGGGACACTCCGCCGCGTGGCCGCGTGGCCGCGTGGCCGCGTGCGGCGGATCGCGGTCGTGGCCGCGTCGCCGGCGAGGACCGCCCTGCCCTACGCCGTGACGTCGCCACCGCCCGCCGATGCCGCGGTGCCGGCCCCGCCGCCGGGCACCGCGGTGGTCAGCCTGTACGTCGGCGACCTGCGGGCCACGGCGAGCACCATCGGCCCGCTGCCGGGTGCGAGATTCATTACCTGACCGTGTTCGGCATCGACACCCGAGTCGCCGAGCCGGTCGCGTTCGGCGTCGTCGGGCTCGTGGACACCAGCACGCTCGCTGGACAACCCCCGCGACATGGACCACGCCGAGCTCGTGCGCCTGCTGGCCCGCTGGGTGTGGCTGATCCTCGACGACATCCTCCGCGCCGGCGGGATCGAACTGGACCCCGACACCCCGCTCGACGTACCCGGCCTCACCTTTCCGCCCCCGGACCCGGCCACCACGCCGAGCGCCACACCGAGCGCCACGGCCGAACCCGGTCAGGCGTGGTCAGCGGAGACGCCGGCGGGCCGGCCTGCCGATGCGCCACCACCGCGTGCCGATGACGGCGCCGAGACACAGTGCCGCAAGCCAGAACACGACGGCCCAGCCGAGCACGACGCTCGCCGCCATCACCACGACCGCGATCGCCGCCGTGACGAGGTAAGGCCAGCGACGCCGGTTCGGCGGCGGCGCCGTCCAGCCGAGGAAGTGGGCGGCGAGGTCAGGGTCGTCGAGGGTGAGCAGGCGGTCGATCTGGTCGAGCGCCCGCTGGTCGAACTCGCTGACCATGTCCCACCACCTCCAGGCGCCGCGTCGCCGTCACGTCCACGGTCCCACGGAACGCGCCGTCGGTGGGCCTGATCGGCGTGCTCACCTGTGATCGTCGGCGGCCGGTGCTTCCGGGCTCCCGGTGGGCAGGTTGTCCGGCGGCTCGACCCGCAGCGCCTTGGCGACCGGAACGTCGGTGGACGAGTGCAGCACGATCGAGAGCGCGATGGTGATCGCGACCAGGTCGAAGACGTGGTCCCCGGTGGGCAGCCCGGCCTGCACGACCAGCAGGCCGTAAACGACCGAGGCGAAGCCCTTCGGTCCGAACCACGCCGCGACCGAGCGCTCCCGCGCCGGCAATGTCGTGCGCAGCAAGGAAAGCAGCATCGCCGCCGGGCGGACCAGCAGGATCGCGATGACCGCCACCGCCCAGTCGCCGACGCTGAGATCGGAGATGCGATCCGGGGTGATCAGCGCGCCGAACACCAGCAGTGCGGCGAACTTCGTGGTCTCCGACAGCAGGTCACCGAAGTGCTCGAACCGCTCGGCGGCCACCTTGTCCAGCGTCGCGATCGTCGACCCCGCCACGAACGCCGCCAGATACGGGTTGGCGTGCGTGAGATGGCACGCGGCGTACAGGATGACCGCGATCGCCAGCGGGCCGAGTGCCTGCAGCCGCGGCTCGGCGGTCAGGATCCGCAGCCGCCACGCCAGCACGACCACCGCCGGGATCGCGATGCCCAGCGCGAGACCGACGACCAACTCGATGGCGACCGTGCCCAGGTCGGCACTCTCGTGCGCCGCCGTGGCCAGGAAGATCAGCACGAACGGCAGCGCGAGCCCGTCGTTGAGCCCGGACTCCACGTTGAGCAGCCGCCGCAGCCGCACCGGCACGTCCTTGCGGCCCACGATCGCGGAGGCGAACACCGGGTCGGTCGGCGAGAGGATCGCGCCGACCAGGAAGGCGGTCGGCCAGTCGAGTCCGGCCAGGTAGTGGGCGGGCACGGCGATGCCGACCATGGTCAGCGGCATGGCGAGGCCGAGCGCGCGTCCGGACAGCCGCCAGCCCTCCTTGAGCGCGGGCAGCCCGGCACGTTGCCCGTCGGTGAACAGCACCGTGAAGAGCGCGAGATCCGCCAGCACGGTGACGAACGGACCGTCGGACGGGATGTCGACGAGGCCGAGGCCGCCCTGACCGATCAGGGCACCGGCCACGAGGAACATCAGGGCAGTGGACAGGATCGTCCTGGCCGCGACCCCCGACAGGGACACGCTGACCAGCAGCACGACCCCGAACGCCAGCACCAGCGCCATCGACCCACTCCGTCCGTGCCGAACCGCCCACCCTCGCGGCGGGGCGTGCCGACCAGACTTCCCGGCGCTCCGCGCGCAAACATGCCGCAACCGGCACCGCTCGCGCAAACCAGCCAAGCCACGGCGACACACGATGAGCCGGCCCGCCAGGGCCTGTCACCACAGTGGATCATCGTTGCTGAGTCTCGCGCCGACCAACGCAACCTCAGGGGACCGTGACGCCACCCAGCCACAATCAACCGCACATCCGCACCGTTCACCGGAACGCAACCAACACTTTGAATTCCGGGGAGGCGGGCTAGTGCCACTTGTGCACCGCGTGCCGGCTCACGTCGAGAGCCGCTGCCACCCCGAGCACGCCGAGTTACCGGACGGTGATCGGCGGGCCAAAAGGGTTGTCTCTGATGTGGACGACCTCAACCCGGCCGGGCGGACCGGTCAACGGATCGGGCAGCGGTGCTCCCGCTACAGACCCTTGACGGCCGCGACCAGCTTGCCGAGCGAGTCCTTCGCGTCCCCGAACAGCAGCGTCGTCTTCGGGTCGAACAGCAGCTCGTTCTCGATGCCCGCGAAGCCGGGGCGCATGGACCGCTTGAGGAAGACGATCGAGGAGGCGTTCTCGGCGTCGAGGATCGGCATGCCGTAGATCGGCGAGCCGGGTGTGGTGTGCGCGGCCGGGTTCACCACGTCGTTGGCGCCCACCACGAGCGCGACGTCCGCGGTGCGGAACTCCGGGTTGACCGCGGTCATCTCCTTGAGCTTCTCGTAGGGCACGTCCGCCTCGGCGAGCAGCACGTTCATGTGGCCCGGCATCCGTCCGGCGACCGGGTGGATCGCGTACACCACCTCGATCCCGCGTCGCTCGAGCTCGTCGGCGAGGTCGCGCAGGGTGTGCTGGGCCTGCGCGACCGCGAGCCCGTAGCCGGGCGTCACGATCACCTTGCGGGCGTAGCCGAGCTGGATCGCGATGTCCTGCGGGCCGGCGGAGCGGACCGGGCGGTCCGACTCGGTGGTGGCGCCCAGCGTCGAGCCACCGGCGAACGCGCCGAACATGATGTTCACCAGCGACCTGCCCATGGCGTCCGCCATCATCTTGGTCAGCAGCGTGCCGGAGGCGCCGACGAGCGTGCCGGCGACGATCAGCAGCGTGTTGGACAGCACGTACCCGCTCGCCGCCACGGTGACGCCGCTGAACGCGTTGAGCAACGAGATGACGATCGGCACGTCCGCCCCGCCGACCGGCAGCACCAGCAGCAGGCCGACGCCGAGCGTCAGCACCGCGAGCAGGACGGCGCCGAGCATCGCCCCGTCGACCGCCACCCAGATCCCGGTGGCGAGCGCGCCGGCGACGGTCACCATGGCCACCCACCGCATCCCCGGGAAGATCATCGGCCGGCCGGTCACGATCTCCTGCAGCTTGGCGAAGGTGAGCACGGATCCGGAGAACGTGATCGATCCGATGAGGATGGTGAACGCGGTGACCGCGAGGTATGCCAGCCCCCCGCCGGCCCCCTCGGCGAGCTCCAGCAGCGCGACGAGCGCGCCGGCCGCGCCGCCGACACCGTTGAACAGCGCGACCATCTGCGGCATGGCGGTCATCGCGACCCGCTGCGCGGCGACCGCGCCGATGGCGCCGCCGATGGCGATCGCCAGCAGGATGAACACCAGCCGGTCCGGGCGCTCGGCGGCGAACACCACGAGGACCGCCACGAGCGCGCCGGCCGCGCCGATCACGTTGCCCAGCCGGGCGGACCTCGGCGAGGAGAGTCCCTTGAGCGCGACGATGAAGCAGACCGCCGCGACGAGGTAGAAGACCGCGGCGAAGTTCTCGTTCACGCTGGGGGCTCCTTCGCCTTGCGGGCCCGGCCCCGGAACATCTGCAGCATCCGGTCGGTCACGACGAACCCGCCGACCAGGTTGATCGTGGCGAGGACGATGGCAATCAGCTCGAGCACGAAGATCGCGGTCGACTCGGTGTGCGCGGCGACCGCGATCGTGCCGACCAGGACGATGCCGCTGATCGCGTTCGACCCGGACATCAACGGGGTGTGCAGGGTGCTGGACACCTTCGAGATGACCTCGTAGCCGACGAAGACCGCCAGCACGAAGACCGTGAGCAGCGCGACGCCGTCCATCTAGTGCTCCTCTCCGAGCAGCTCGCGGGTGGGCGCGTGGCGGATCTCGCCGTCATGGGTGACGCAGGCGCCGGCGATGATCTCGTCGTCCAGGTCGACCGTGAGCCGGCCGTCGGAGTGCAGGAGCATCACCAGGTTCACCACGTTGGTGCTGTAGAGCCGGCTGGCCTGCGCGGGCAGCTGGCTCGCCACGTTCAACCCACCCCAGACGGACGCGTCACCGATGGTGACGTCCTCGCCTGGCTTGCTGC
>NZ_JBOHGB010000210.1:0-9989 GCF_050699935.1 Actinophytocola sp. | reverse complement strand
ATTGCGTTGGCAGTTACCTGTCTTGCTTCGCGGCTCCTGCCACCCCGCCGTCGCGGGTGTCGGGGCGGTGTCGGCGCCGTACGGTTGGCACTCTACCCACGCGACTGCTAACGCCGCAACGAGGGTCTCCGACGAGGCCAGAGTCCGATCCCCGCACACCGACGGGGTAAGGCTCTCACGAACTAGGCTGTTCGGCTGCAAAACATTGACGACCCCCGCGAGCGCCGCGAAAGATACGCAGGTCTGCTCCTCGCCCTTCCCTGGAGGCGTCGATGTCCTGGCCGTCGAGAACGACCGTCACTGTGATCGTCATAGCCACGAGCCTCGCGATAGGCATGACCCCCGCCAACGCGGAGAACGAACCCGCCGGCCGGCAGCAGGCCTACGCCGCCGCGGCCGCGGAGTTCGGGGTGCCGGAGAGCGTGCTGCTCGGTGTGTCCTATCTGGAGTCCCGGTGGGACACCAACGCCGGCACGCCGAGCACCAGTGCGGGCTACGGCCCGATGCACCTCACCGACGTCGTCGCCGCCAACGCGGGCGGCACCCATCACGACCACGGCACCGAGGACCCCCGCGGCGACGACGCGCGCCCGGCCCTGCACCCGCGGCCGGGCGAGCCCGACCTGTCGGCGCCGAACCTTCGTACCGCCGCCGAGGCGGCCGAGCTGACCGGGATCGACCGGCGGACGCTGCGCGAGGACCCGGTCCAGAACATCCGCGGCGGCGCCGCCCTGCTCGCCGACCACCAGCGTGACCTCGGCATCCGCAGCAGCGACCCGGCCGACTGGTACGGCGCGGTGGCCCGCTACAGCGGTGCGACCGACACCGCGACCGCGGCCGCGTTCGCCGACGAGGTGTTCGCCACGATGGCGCAGGGCGTCGCGCGGGTCACCGACGACGGCCAGGCGGTTCGCCTCGCCGCGCGGCCGAACCTCGAGCCAGACACCGCGCAGCTCGACCGGCTCGGCCTGCGGCAGACGAACCGCCACGAGACCGAGTGCCCGCGAAGCCTCGGCTGCGAGTGGATCCCGGCACCGTACGAGGAGTTCGGCGACGACTACGGCAACCACGACCTCGCGAACCGGCCGGAGAGCCAGGAGATCGACTACATCATCATCCACGACACCGAGGCCAGCTGGGAGACCACGCTCGACCTGGTGCAGGACCCGACCTACGTCAGCTGGCAGTACAGCCTGCGCTCCGCCGACGGCCACGTCGCACAGCACGTCAAGGCCAAGGACGTCGCCTGGCAGGCCGGCAACTGGTACGTCAACTCGAAGTCGATCGGCCTCGAGCACGAGGGCTTCGCGGCCAACCCCACCTGGTACACGGAGGCGATGTACCGCAGCTCGGCGAAGCTCGTCCGCTACCTCGCCGACAAGCACGACGTCCCGCTGGACCGCGCGCACGTCCTCGGCCACGACAACGTCTCGGGCACGATCCCCTCGACGGTGCGCGGCATGCACTGGGACCCGGGCCCGTACTGGGACTGGGCGCACTACTTCGACCTGCTGGGCGCGCCGTTCCGCGGCACCGGCACGCCGGCGAGCGGCCTCGTGACGATCAGGCCGGACTACGCCCGCCACAAGCCGGCGTTCACCGGCTGTGAGACTGCCGGCGAGCCCTGCGCACCGCACGGGTCCGGCTCGGTCATCCTGCACACCGAGCCGCGCGCGGACGCGCCGCTGCTGACCGACATCGGCCTGCACCCCGACGGCTCGCCGGGCACGATGCACATCTCCGACCACTCGAGCCGCATGGAGACCGGTCAGCGGTACGCGATCGCCGACCGCGAGGGCGACTGGACGGCGGTCTGGTACCTGGGCCAGAAGGGCTGGTTCCACAACCCGAAGCGCCAGCCGACCGCGGTGTGGTCGATGGGCATGGTGGCCACGCCGAAGAGGGGCGAGGCGAGCATCCCGGTCTACGGCCGGGCCTACCCGGAGGCGTCGGCGTACCCCTCGCACGTTCCGGTGCAGGCCGTCACGCCGCTGCAGTACTCGCTGCCGGCCGGCCAGAAGTACGCGGTCGGCCTGGTCACCGGCTCGGAGTACTACTGGGCGGTGACCTTCGACGCGACGAACCACACCGTCGTGCGCGGCAAGACGAGGTACGTGCAGATCCAGTTCGGCCACCGCGCCATGTACGTCAACGCGGCGGACGTGGACCTGCGGCCGTCAGTGCTGCCGCTCTAGCTCCTCGAGAGTCGTCGGGACGGGGAACGGCGGGCGGCCGGTCCCACTGATCCGGTATCTCCCCCACGGGTCCGGATCGGTGAGCCGGCCGGCCGCCTCGCCGTGCGGTGTGCGCAGCGAGCCGGCGGCCTTGCGCGCGCCGACCAGCTCGGTGAGCTCGGGGTTCGCCAGGACACGGCCGTACCAGTGGTACTTGCCGTCGATCGGCTCGAAGTTGCCGGCGAGGATCACCTCGACCGTCAGCTCGGTGTCCCCGACCCGCAGCGTCGCCCGGCCCTCATAGCCGTCCTCATCGCCCATGGCCACATGTTACTGCAAGTTACATGTATCGAGCAGCTCGCGGAACGCCGTCTCCAGGTTCGGGTGGCGGAAGGTGAAACCCGTGCGCTGCAACCGCTCGGGGATGGCCCGCACGCTCGCGAGGACGATCTCGTCGGCGACCTCCGTGCCGAACAGCCGCCTGGTGAGGCCGCGGGTCAGCGCGATGAAGCGGGGCCGGCCGAGGACGCCGGCGAGGATGTCGGCGTACTCGCGGTTGGTCACCGGATGCGGTGCGACGATGTTGACCGGGCCGGCGATCGACGGGGTGACCAGCACGTGGTCGATCGCGCGGACGACGTCCGGGAGCGACACCCAGCTGACGTACTGCCGGCCGCGGCCGGCGCGGATGCCGAGCCCGCGGCGGAACTGGGGCAGCAGCCACGCGAGCGCGCCGCCCTCGGCGGACTGGACGATGCCGAACCGCAGGTGCGCGACGCGCAGGCCGGCGCGGTCGGCGACGTCGGCGGCCTCCTCGGCCTCGCGGTGCACCGACGCGAGGAATCCCTTGCCGGGCGGGCTGTCCTCGGTCAGCGTCTCGTCACCGCGGTCGCCGTAGTAGCCGATCGCGGACGCGCAGAGCAGGGTGCGCGGGCCGTCCTCCACCCCCGCGAGGCTTTCGGCGAGCAGCTTCGTGCCGCCGACCCGGGACTCGCGGATGGCCTCGCGGTGGTGCTCGGTCCACTTGCCGTAGACCCGCTCGCCGACGAGGTGCACGACGGCCTGCACGCCCGCGAGGCCGGCGGTGTCGACCTCGGGGTACCAGAGCACCTCGTCGTCGGCGTCCGGCCGGCGCTGCACGAGCCGGATCACCTCGTGGCCCTGGGCGCGCAGGTGCTCCACGAGCGCGTTACCCAGCAGCCCGCTCGTCCCCGTGACCGCGACCTTCACCCGGACGAGGGTACGTGGTCGGTGATAATGATCTCAGACCGACACCGTGCTCACCCGGAGCGCCGGATCGGCCGACAAGTCCAAAGAGGACGGACGAACACCGGCGGCGACGAGGTGTGCACCGAGCGCCGCGATCATCGCACCGTTGTCCGTGCACAGCCGCGGCCGCGGCACGCGCAGCCGGATGCCCGCCTCCGCGCAGCGCTGCACCGCGAGGCTCGACAGCCGCGAGTTGGCGGCGACCCCACCGGAGATCACCATCGTGCCGATGCCCAGGTCGTTCGCCGCGCGCACGGCCTTGGCGGTCAGCACGTCGGCGACCGCCTCCTGGAACGACGCCGCGACATCGTCGACCGGGATCGCGCGGCCGTCCCGCTCGCGGTTCTCGACCCACCGGGCGACCGCGGTCTTCAGCCCGGAGAAGGAGAAGTCGTACTTCGCGTCGCGTGGCCCGGTGAGCCCGCGCGGAAAACGGATCGCGTCGGGGTCGCCGCGACGGGCGGCCTTGTCGATCGGCGGGCCGCCCGGGTAGGGCAGGCCGATGACGCGCGCGACCTTGTCGTAGGCCTCGCCCGCGGCGTCGTCGATCGTCGAGCCGATCTCGGTGATCTTGCCGGCGAGCTCGTCGACCTGGAGAAGCTGGGTGTGGCCCCCGGACACGAGCAGCGCGAGGCACGGCGCGGGCAGCAACCCGTGCTGCAGGGTGTCGGCCGCGACGTGGCCCGGCAGGTGGTTGACGCCGTAGAGCGGCACGTTCAGCGCGGCGGCGTAGGCCTTCGCGGCCGAGACGCCGACGAGCAGCGCACCGGCCAGGCCCGGCCCGCAGGTGACCGCGATCGCGTCCACATCGGACAGATCCAGACCGGACGCCGCCACCGCGCGCGTCGTGATCGGCACGATCGCCTCGAGGTGCGCGCGGCTCGCGACCTCGGGCACGACACCTCCGAAGCGCGCGTGCTGGTCGACGCTGGAGGCGACCTCGTCGGCGAGCAGCTCGACCGTTCCGTCGGGGTGCAGCCGGACGATGCCGACTCCCGTCTCGTCACAGGAGCTCTCGATGCCCAGGATGATCGTCACGTGTTCCCGTCCTTCTGGGCCTTCTCACCGGCGTGCGCGGGGCGCGCCATCGTGTACGCGTCGGCGCCCGAGGGCTGGTAATACCTGCGCCGCAACCCGATGCGGACGAAGCCGTGCGCCTGGTAGAGCGCGATGGCCGCCGCGTTGTCGGTGCGCACCTCGAGGTAGACCGGCGCGCCGAACTCGTCGGCCACCGCCAGCAGGGCACGCAGCAGCAACCGGCCGATGCCCTTCCCCTGACAGTCGGGGTCGACGCCGATCGTGTGCACGCTGGCTTCGGCGTCTCGCACCGTGCCGACCATGGACATGCCCGCGTAGCCGACCAAGCCGGCACCGTCGACGTAGGCCCCGACGTAGTGGTGGCCGTGGTCGAGCTCGGCGCGCAGGGTGCCCTTACTCCACGGGTCGTCGCCGGCGAAGAGGATCCGCTCCAGCTCGGCGCAGCGCTCGAGGTCCGCGTAGTCCAGCGGTGCCAGGCGAACCGTCAAGCCCGGCTCGGTCACGGCACCGTCACCCGTTTCCGCGCGCCCGGCTCGGTGGCGTCGGGCCGGCGCAGGTACAGCGGGGTGAGCGGTCGCGGCGACCGGGTGAGATCCGCGGCGCGCACCAGGCCGGCCGGCGTCGGGTGCTCACGACCCGTGTGCGGCATCGGCAGGACGTCGGCGTAGATCGTCGTGCCCGCGCGCCTGTCCAGTCGTGGCACCTCTGCCGGCTTGCTGACGGCGGGGCCCGCGGTCCGCACGCCGTGCTCGTCGTAGGTGGCCCAGTACAGCTCCTTGCGGCGTGCGTCGGTGGCGACCAGGAGCGGCCCGTCCTCGGTGGCGGCGATCGCGTCGAGCGTGCACACGGGGTGTACCGGCACGCCCAGCGCGTACCCGAGCGCCGCCGCCGTGGCCATCCCGGCGCGCAGCCCCGTGAACGGCCCGGGCCCGGCGCCGCAGACGATCGCGGCCACGTCGGTCAGGCGCCGCCCGGCGGCCTCGAGCGCCGCGAGGATGTGTGGCGTCAGCAACTCGCCGTGCGCCTTCGCGTCCACGGTGACGCGCTCGGCGAGTACCTCGAGACGCGCCGGAACCACGGAGATGTCGGCGGCGACGACCCCGGCGGTGACCGCGGGCGTCGCGGTGTCGACTGCGATTACCAGCACGGCAATCAAGCCTACGGCCTGGTCAGGTGAGCCAGCCGTCGACCACCTCCTCGAGCTCGGCGAGCCGCTGGATGACGGCGTCGGGCCGGACGGTCACCGGCACCTGTTGGCTGGCCGGGATGTCGCTGTGTGGCATGAGCACCGCGCGCATGCCGACCGCCTTCGCCCCGCTGATGTCGTCGTACGGGCGGTCGCCGACGTAGACGCAGTCGGCCGGATCGTCGACGCCGACGGCGGCCATGGCGGCACGGAAGGCCCCCTCGTGGGGCTTGGTGTACTCGAGGTCGCTGCTCCACACCCGCCCGTGGAACAGGTCGAGCACGCCGTCGCGATCGAGGACCTCCTCGTGCCACGCGGCCGGCCACGGGGTGGAAGAGAGGATGCCGATGCGTAAGCCCTTGCCGCGTAAGGCTTTCACCAGTGGCGCGACCTCGGGGTCGGTGTAGGTGGCCTGGTCCCAGAAGGTGCGGTAGGCCGCGAACCCGTCGTCGTGTTCGGGCGCCCGCGCGGCCTCGAGCACCTGGCCGATGGTGAAGGCCCGGTGCTCGTCGCGCGCGAGCCGCCACGCCGCCTCCTCGGCCGCGTGGATGGCCGCCGCGACCCGGGTGGCCCGCTCGGCGTCGCCCGGATGCAGCACGTCCGCGTAGCTGCGCCACGCCGCCAGGTAGTCGATGGAGCGCCAGGGGGTGAGCGTGCCACCCCAGTCGAAGATCACCGCATGCATGGCACCACGATGCCCCGCACCTCCGACAGTCTCAACCGCGATATCCCGAGTTGTCCACAACTCGCGCCGTTGTCCACAGCCGCGGACGAGACCGGCCGGGTCCTCGTCGTTCGCCGCTAACGTCGAGTTCAGTGACCGCCGTCGAACGACAGGGAGGAACCCGATGAACACGCAGTGCGGTGTCACACCTGATGATCCGAGCCGGCACGGGTGGCACGTAGCGTGGCGGCATGATCCGTGGCGTCCTGTTCGACTACTCCGGCACGCTCTTCCGGCTCGAGCCCGATCCGAGCTGGAGCGAGGAGCTCATCGGGGTGCTCACCGCCTCCACGCTCGTCGCCGAGCACCTGCCCCGCGAGCTCGCCGAGGGATGGGCGCGCCGGGACCTCGATCCGGACCTGCATCGCCGGGTTTATCTCGCCTCCCTCGCCGCCAGTGACCTCGGCCTGACGCCGGACGCGGCAGTGGCGGCCTACGAACGCGTGCTCGAGCCCGAGTCCTGGCGGCCGTACCCGGACACCGCGGCCACGCTGCGGCGGCTGCGCGCGGCGAACATCCCGGTCGCGGTGGTCAGCAACATCCCCTGGGACATCCGCGCGGTGTTCCGCCAGTACGGGGTGCACGACCTCGTCGATGAGTACGTACTGTCCTATGTGGAAGGAGTGATGAAGCCGGACCCGAAGATCTTCCTCGTTGCCTGCCAGCGGATCGGGGTCGCGCCCGCGGACGCGTTGATGGTCGGCGACAGTGCGGAGGCGGACGGGGGTGCCGCGGCCGTCGGCATCACGACCGCGATCATCGACCACCTGCCGAGCGAGCAGCGACCGGATGCCCTACTGTCCACACTGGACATCCATGGCGTCACGGCAGTGGGCGGTCCGACCAGTTCCCCTGGCGGATGACGGTCGCCAGTCGAGCGTCGTCCTCACGGCGCTCCAGGCGGATCAGCAGGTGATCCGCGGACAGCCGCTCACCGCCCCCCTCGCCCCACTCGATCACCACGGCGGCGTCGACGAGTGAGGTGTCCAGGTCGAGGTCGTCGAGCTGGTCCAGGTCGCCACCGAGGCGGTAGGCGTCGACGTGCACCAGCGGGATGCCGCGGCCCGACGGTGCCGGGCGGTGCTCGCGGGCGATGATGAACGTCGGCGAGCTGACCCGGCCCGTCACCCCGAGACCTTCGGCGATTCCCTTGGCCAGCACGGTCTTCCCGGCGCCGAGTGGCCCGGCGAGCAGCACCAGGTCGCCCGGCCGCAGCACGGAGCCGACGCGGCGACCGAACCGCAGGGTGTCGGACTCGTCGGGAAGCTCCACGGTCGTCACCGGTGCCACCACCTCCGGCGACCCGGGTACCGGCCGTACGCGCACTGTTGCAGCAACATCACGAGGTGGTCGTTGATCAGTTGCGGCTGTTCGAACATCACCATGTGCCCACCGTCGCGCACCCGAACCAGTTCGGCGTCCGGCAGCTCGACCGCGATCCGCTCGGCGTGCGAGAACGCGGTCATCCGGTCGGCGTCACCGCTGATCACGAGCACGTGTGTGTGCTTGAGACCGGCGAGCGCGGCGTAGCGGTTGTGCGTGCCAAGGGTGTCGACGAAGTCCGCGAGCACCCGCACCGGCGTCGCGTCGAGCAGCTCCAGTAGGAAGTCCACAAGGGACGGACGGACGTCACGGGAGCCGAACGCGAGAGTGCGCACGGCACGCCGGGTCAGCTGGCCGCCGGCCGCGCGCACGAGCTCGACCATGCCCGGCTGCCAGTCGGCGAGCCGGCCGATGCCGCGGGTCAGCGGGTTGTACCGGGACAGCAGCGGGCGTGGGAGGCCGCTCTTGCCGACCTCGCCGGCCGACGTGCCGATCAGCGCGACGCCGCACACCTGCTCGACGAACAGCTCCGGGCGCTGCTCGGCCAGGGCCATGATCGTCATGCCGCCCATCGAGTGTCCGACCAGGACGGTCGGGCCCTCGATCCCGGCCTTGTCGAGGACCTCGCCGAGGTCGAGGCCGAGCTGGTCGATCGTGCTGGACGCCTCGCTGGCCCGGCCGGACTCGCCGTGGCTGCGGTGGTCGTAGAGCACCTGCCGAACGCGGGGCTCGGTGAGCCGCGCGAGCGCACGCCGCTGGAAGTGCCAGCTGCGCCGGGACAACGCGAACCCGTGCACGAACACGACCGTGATCTCGGGCTTGCCGCCGTCCGCGGGGTCGACCTCCTCGACGGCGAGCTCGATGCCGTCGTCGGTGATCACCGGGTAGGTGCGGTCTGGACGCAGCCGGCCGAGCGGCTCGTCGGTGTGCGGGTCCTCGGGGTTCGCGCGCCGGCGGGCCGCCATGCCGACGGCGATCGCCGTCCCGGCGGCCACGACACCAATCGCGCCGCCGATCAACGCGCCGACCTTCCGGGACACCGTCACCGGGCGGCCTGGTAGGTGCGGACCACCCGCGGCCGGTACATGCCGGTGACGATCTCGTAGTCGATCGTGCCGAGCGTGTTCGCCCACTCGGTCGCGGTCGGCTCGCCGCGGTCGCCGGTGCCGAACAGGACGACCTCCTCGCCGACGGGCACGAGGTCGTCCCCGCAGTCGACGACGATCTGGTCCATGCAGACCCGCCCGACCACGGGCCGGCGGCGCCCGGCGAGCCAGACGTCCATCCGGCCGGACAGCAGCCGGGGAATGCCGTCCGCGTAGCCGACCGGCACGAGCGCCAGGTTGGTGTCCCGCCCGGCGGTCCACGCCTGTCCATAGGAGACGGACTCGCCCGCGGCGATCCGCTTGGTCAGCGCCACCGACGACCGGAACGTCATCACCGGGCGGAGATCCTCCTCGTACGGCAACGGGTTCAGGCCGTACATGGCGATGCCGACCCGGACGAGGTCGAAGTGCAGGTCCGGCCGGTCCAGCGTCGCGGCCGAGTTCGCGAGGTGCCGCAACGGTCTCAGCCCGGCCGCCGTGCTCACGTCGTACGCCTGCTGGAACCGCCGGGCCTGGATGTCGACCGACGGGTGTCCCGGCTCGTCGGCGCAGGCGAGGTGTGACCAGACCGAGACGATCTCCGCGTGCCCGTCCGCCTGGGCCTTGGCGGCGACCTCCACCAGGTCGGGCCACTCGGCGACCGGGCAGCCGTTGCGGGACAGTCCGGTGTCGATCTTGAGGTGCACCCGCGGTGTCCGGCCGGCACGCTGGCCGGCGCCGAGGATGTGGGCGAGCTCCCGGACGCTGGACGCGGTGAGGTCGACGCCGGCCTCGACGGCCGGCGCGTAGTCCTCCCCGGCGACCTCCAGCCAGCTCAGGATGGGCGCGGTGACGCCGGCCGCGCGCAGGGCGAGGGCCTCCGCGAGCGAACAGGAGCCGAGCCAGGTCGCGCCGGCCTCGAGGGCGGCGCGGGCCACCGGCAGCGCGCCGTGCCCGTAGCCGTCGGCCTTGACGACGGCCATGGTGGCGGCGCCGGACGCGGCCGCCCGCCCGGCGAGCAGCGTGACGTTGTGGCGCAGGGCGTCGAGGTCGACGATCGCCTCGGCCCGGGGTGGTTGAGCAGCCATGACGGGTTCCATGCTCGCACAGGCGCCAGGTCAGCGGTCGCGTGCCGCCAGCGCCGCGCGCACCGCGTCCGGGACCGCATCGAGGATCGCCGAGGCCGGCGC
>NZ_JBOHGB010000209.1:0-10094 GCF_050699935.1 Actinophytocola sp. | reverse complement strand
GCCTTGCTGACGTTGAACGTCAGCAAGGCGTCCTTCCTGGCGCGCGCCCTCGTCGAGGTACGCGCTGGCGAGCGCGGCCTGGATGACCCGCCTGTCGACGGCGGGGTCGGCGGCACGCCAGCGGTCGAGCGCGTCGGCGACCAGGTCGGTACGGGAGCCCCAGGTGGTGCCGCGCGGGCCGAGCAGCATGCCCAGCGCGGGCGTGGTGGTGAAGCACGGGACGTCGCCGTCGAGCAGCTCGGCGACCTCGGCGGCGATCACGTACGGGTCGCCGGGCGCCGCGGGTGCGGCGGTGGCGTCGGTGGCATCGCGGGCCAGCAGGTTGCGCGCCCGCGTCACGGCCGGCTCCTGGTCGCGCAGCGACTCGGGGTGCCAGAGCATGCGGGACAGCTCGGCGTAGGTCCCGCCGTCGCGCACCACGGCACGGACCGGCGTGTCCGCGAACGCGGCGAGCCAGCCGGCGAGCTCGCCGCCGCGGTCGTACTCGCGCAGCCGCTCGGTCAGCTCGGTGAACGCGGCGGCGACGTGCTCCCGGTACCGGCCGAGGACCGGCTCCGGGCTGGGTCCTCGGCCAGTCGGGCGGCCGGGCACCAGGCCGGTGCCCAGCAGGGAGCCGACCGGGTGCGCACCGACCAGCTCGCGCACCCGGTCGACCGCCGCGCCGTGACCGGAGGGCGCCGCGGACGGGCGCGGGGTCAACAGCGTCTCGCAGTCGGTGACGACCGGCACCGGGCCCGCGGCGACCAGGTTCTCTTCGTGCGGAACGATGCCGCCGAGCAGCCGCAGGACCGCGAGCCAGCGGCCGAGGTCGCGGTGGAAGCGGCGCAGCTCGTCCTCGCCGGTGCAGTACCGGTGCTCGACGAGCTCGGCCCAGCCGTAGCCGTCCATCGCGACCACCCGCGGTACCCGGATCGGGTCCGGCTCGTCCGCCAGCACCCGGGCGAGGAACCCGGCCAGCGCGTGCTCGACCGCGACCGGCCGCGGGTGGTACACCAGCCGCCCCCGCGCGCACCGCAGCAGCACGGCGTTCTGGCCGCGGTGGCTGCCCTCGGTGCCGAAGGACGCCTCGTCCAGCGTGCCCGGGTCCGCACCGTCCAGTTCGGACAGTCGGGTCCGGTCGGCCGCGAAGCGCCGGGCGAACGCGACCGCGGCCGCCACCCGGTTGTCCACACCGGTGCCGAGCCGCTTCACCAGCGCCGGATACCGGTCGGCGAGCACGTCCCGGTCGCCGGCCTCCCGCTCCAGCGGGAACACGCCGATCACCTTGCGCCGCACCGTGTCCCGCAGCGCCGCCGCGGCACCCGCGTGGACGGCGGCCCGCTCGCCGGCGGCGAGCCCGTCGACCCCGTCCAGCTCGGCGGCGAGCACGTCCAAGGCGGGCCGCAGGTACGCGTCGACAGTGCGCTCGACCTGTCCGGCGGCGTCGCTGGTGCTGTCGGCGTTCACGCGTCGTTCCTCCCCCGGCCGGCCGGACGAGAATCCCGCAGCCCGGCGGGGCGGGGCAATCCGCCACCCGACGTACGCCCGGTCAGCACGGGACCACACGCCGTGACGCCGGGCCCGGCATCCGGGTGACGTGCGCCGGCTCGCGGGCGCGGGGCTTTCCGCCGGTAGGCTGGCGTGGTGCACACGTCCGGTCCGCACCGTCCTCTCGAGACACCGGACCCGCGCCGCCTCGTGCCGCGGACCGACGAGGTCCTGGCGGACCCGCGGCTCGTCGAGGCCGTGGCGCGAGTCGGGCGTCCGGCGGTGAAGCAGGCGGTGGTGGCGGCGCAGGAACGCGCGCGGGCCGGCACGCTGGCCCCGGCCGAGGTGGCCGACGCGGCGGTGGCCGCCCTGCCGGCGCGTGCGTCGAGCCTCGGTCCAGTGGTGAACGCGACCGGCGTCCTGCTGCACACGAACCTGGGCCGGGCCGCGCTGTCCGCGGCGGCGACCGACGCGCTGGTGGCGGCCGCCGGCCCCACCCCGGTCGAGCTGGACCTGGCGACCGGACGCCGGTCCGGGCGGGGCCGCGGCGTGACGGAGGCACTGGCCGCCGCGGTGCCCGACGCCGGGGCGGTGCACGTGGTGAACAACGGCGCCGCCGCCCTGGTCCTGGCGGCCACGGCGCTCGCGGCCGGCCGGGAGATCGTGATCAGCCGGGGCGAGCTCGTCGAGATCGGCGACGGCTTCCGGCTGCCGGACCTGCTGACCAGTACCGGCGCGGCACTACGCGAGGTGGGCACGACGAACCGCACGGCGCTCGCGGACTACACGGCCGCGGTGGGCCCAGCGACGGGCTTCGTGCTCAAGGTCCACCCGTCGAACTTCGTGGTCACCGGCTTCACCGCGGCGGTGGACGTCGCCGACCTGTCCACACTGGACGCACCGGTGGTGGCCGACATCGGCTCGGGCCTGCTGGCCCCGCACCCGCTGCTGCCCGACGAGCCCGACGCGACGACGGCGCTGCGCGGCGGGGCCGACCTGGTGATCGCCAGCGGCGACAAGTTGCTCGGCGGCCCGCAGTGCGGCCTCCTCCTCGGCCGGGCGGACCTCGTGCACCGCCTGCGCCGCCACCCGCTGGCCCGCGCGCTGCGCTGCGGCAAGCTGACGCTGGCCGCGCTGGAGGCCACGCTGCGCGTCCCGCCGACCCCGACCGCGGCGGCACTGGCGTCCCGCCAGGAGGACCTGCGCAAGCGGGCGGACCAGGTGGCCGGGGCGTTGCGTGCGCGCGGCGTGGACGCGACCGCGACGACCAGCGAGGCGACCGTGGGTGGCGGCGGGGCACCGGGGGTCGCGCTGGCGAGCGCGGCCGTGCGCCTGCCGGAGCCCTACGCCGAGCGGCTGCGCCGTGGCACGCCCCCGGTGATGGGCCGGGTGGCGGGCGGCTACTGCCTGCTGGACCTGCTGGCGGTCCCCGCGGACGCCGATCAGTCCATAGTGGACGCCGTGGTGGCGGTGGGGACGGCCGGCTCGGGCGCCGGCTGACGCAAGGGGGCCATCACCTCCGCGGCGAACCGGCGCACGAACTCCATCTTGTCCGGGAAGGACACCGTCCACCAGAACTGCCGCGCCCCCGCCTCGCCGGCCGCCCGGATCTGCGCCACGCACTCCTCGGGCGTTCCGCCGATCACGTACCGGCGCGACGCGTGCTCGCGCAGCTTGGGCAACGACCGCAAGAGGTCGGCGTTGGACCGCGCCGACGCGTGCTTGATGTGGGCGTCGAAGTCGTAGTGGTCGACCAGGTACCGCGCCTCCGGCAGGACGTCGTCGGGGATCAGCTTGCCGCCCAGCGTGACCTGGCCGTGCGCGTTGATCAGGGCCGCCGACAGGGTCAGCATCCGCTCCTCGGCCTCGGCCCGGCTCTCCGCGATCCGCGCCCCGCACAGCCACCACAGGTCCAGATCGGACAGTGAGCGGCCGGCGGACTCGGCGCCCTCGCGGATCAGCGAGAGCGTGTGCTCGACGACCTCCGGAATGACGCCCGTCCCGATGATCACGCCGTCGGCCACCCGGCCGGCCATCCGCAGCATCTTCGGGCCGGCCGCCGCCACGTAGACGGGCACCGACCGCGGCTCGGTGAACATCCGCAGCGGCGTACCCCGGTAGACGACCTCCTCGCCGCGCAGCAGGCCGCGCACCGCCAGCAGGTACTCCTCGATGTCGGCCACCCGGGCCGGCCGGGCGCCCGCGGTGTGCGCGGCGCTGTCACCCGCGCCGATGCCGTACAGGGCCCGACCACCCGAGAGCACGTCCAGCGAGCCGACGGCCGCCGCGGCGGCGATCGGGTGGCGGGTCAGCGGGTTGGTGACGCGCGGACCGAACCGGACGCGGGACGTGTTCTGCGCCGCCAGCACGCCGGTCACGTACGTCTCCGGGTAGAGGGCCGGGGAGTCGGTCAGCCCGATCACGTCGAAGCCGCACTCGTCGACCGTGCGCACCCAGCCGGGGAACGCCGCTAGGTCGTCGCACACCAGGCTGACCCCGAACCCGAACCTCATGCCGCACTTCCTTCCCCGGCGCGGGGCAGCGCCGCGATGATCGCGTCGGTCATCTCCGTGGTGCTCGCCGTGCCGCCGAGGTCGTACGTGGTCGCCCTGCCCGCCGACACGACCGCGGCCACCGCGCCGCGAACCCGGGCCGCGGCCGCGGACTCCCCCAGGTGGTCGAGCAGCAGTGCCCCGGACAGCACCAGCGCGGTCGGGTTGACCACGTCTCGCCCCGCGTACTTCGGGGCGCTCCCGTGCGCGGCCTCGAACAGCGCGGACCGCGGGCCGAACGACGCGCCCGGCACGACGCCCAGCCCGCCGGCCAGCCCCGCGCACAGGTCGGCCAGGATGTCGCCGTACTGGAACGGCGCGAGCAGCACGTCGAACTCGGACGGGTCGCGGACCAGGTGCATCGCCAGGGCGTCCACCAGGCAGTCGTCGAACTCGATCTCGGGGTACTCGGGCGCGATCTCGCGCGCGGCGGCGAGGAACAGGCCGTCGGTCTCCTTCAGCGTCGCCGCCTTGTGCGCCACGGTGACCCGCCGCCGCCCGTGCCGGCGCGCGTACTCCAACGCGAACCGGGCCGCCCGGTGCGTCGCCGCGCGGGTCACCCACTTCACGGTGATCGCCGCGTCCGGGCCGACCTGCTGGGCCGCGCCGGTGAACACGTCCTCGGTGATCTCGCGGACCACGACCAGGTCCGTGCCCGGGAAGTGGGTCCGCGCGCCGGGCATCGCCCAGGCCAGCCGGACGTTCGCGTGCACCCCGGCGGCCTGCCGCAGCGCGATGTTGGGACTGCGGTAGCCGTGCCCGACCGGGTTGGCCATCGGTCCTTTGAGGACGACGCCGACCTCGCGGACCAGCGACGCCGTGCGGGGCGGGATGGTCGAGCCCGACGTCGCGAACTCGTCCTCGCCCGCCTCCGCGAGCACCCACTCGACGTCGACGCCGCTCGCGTCGATGACCTGTCGGGCCGCCCACGTCACCTCCGGTCCGATGCCGTCACCGGGGACGTGCACCACCGTGTGTCTCACAAGCAGATCTCCCTTCCAGGGAAAGACTGGACACTATGATAGACGATATATAGTCTCCAGACACCTCAGGCGACGCGCGCGAAATGACGCCGCGGAGCTGGCAAAGGAGGCAGCTGTGCAACTTCCACGCATGCGGCGCACAAACAGTCGTCTACTGGTTCTCGCCACCGCTGTCGCGCTGATCGCGGCCGGCTGCGGCGGCGGAGGTGGCGGTGACGCCGGAGGCCGCGCCGCCGACCAGTCACTGATCATCGGCATGAACCACGTCTCCCAGAACTTCGATCCCATCAGCACCACGGCCACCTCCGACTACACCTATCTGCGGTTCGTCTACGACACCCTGGTGAGCACCGACGACGGCGCGCCCAAGCCGTGGGCGGCCGAGTCGTTCGAGCCCATCAGCGCCAAGCACTGGCGCTTCAAGCTCCGCGAGGGCGTCAAGTTCACCAACGGCGAGCCGCTCGACGCCGAGGCCGTGCGCTACACGTTCCAGCGCGCCCTCGACGACGAGAAGACACCGTGGCGCGTGCGCATCGAGAACCTGGAGCGGATGGAGATCATCGATCCGCTGACGATCGACTTCCACCTCTCGTCCCCGGTCGGCAACTGGCCGACCCGCACCTCCGTGGTCTGGATCGTCCCGCCGAAGTACACCGAGGAGAACCCGGGCGCGCTGGTCACCAAGCCGATCGGCACCGGACCGTTCAAGATGGACAGCTTCTCCCCCGGCGAGAAGGTTGTGCTCTCCCCCAACGCCGACTTCTGGGGCACCAAGTCAGGGCTGCAGCGGGTGGAGCTGCGCTCGATCCCGGAGGACTCCACCCGGGTCTCGGCGCTGCTGGCCGGCGACATCGACGTCGCCTACCGCGTGCTGCCCGACTTCGTCGACCAGATCGAGGGTGGTGGCAAGAAGCTGATCTCCGTCCCTTCCGGACAGAGCGCGAACATCTTCTTCCAGACCACCACCAACACGCCGCTCAAGGACGTCCGGGTGCGGCAGGCGATCGACCACGCGATCGACAAGGACGCCCTGCGCGAGTCGATCACCCAGGAGTACGGCCGGGACCTGAAGGGCCAGATCGTCGGTGAGAACTCGGTCGGCTACAGCGACGAGCTGCAACCGCGGCCCTACGACCCGGCGAAGGCCAAGCAGCTGCTCGCCGACGCCGGCTACGGGAACGGCGTGACGCTGGCCTTCGACTACCCGCTCGGCCGGTACTACCGGGACAAGGAGATCTCCGAGGCGATCACGGGCTACCTGCAGGCCGTCGGCATCACCGTCAAGCAGAACCCGATGGAGGGCGGCGCCTGGCTCGACCGGCTCTACTCCGGCTCGTGGGGCCCGATCAACTACTGGTCCATTCAGGACGCACCGGCCTACGACCTGTCGTGGACGCTCGAGATCTTCCGCAGCGACAACATCCGCAAGATCGACGCGGACCCGAAGCTGGACCAGATGCTCGACCAGAGCTTCACGATTACCGACACCGAGGAGCGCTCCGACTACCTCACCGAGCTCGCCGCCTACGCCCACGAGCAGGCGTACTTCGTCGCTTTCCACTCCGACCCCGGGCTGTACGCGGTCGACCCGAGCGTCGAGGGCATCGAGTTCCTGCCGTCCACCTACATCAACCTGTTCGAAGCGAAGCGGACCGGCGGCTGACCATGGCCGGCTATCTGCTCCGGCGGATACCCCGGGTGATCGTGGTTCTCTGGGGCTCGCTGACCGTGATCTTCCTGCTCCAACGGCTCGGCGGCGATCCGGTGGCACTGATGCTGCCGGACGTCGCCACCGAGGAGCAGCAGGAGGCGGTCCGCGCGGACCTCGGCCTGGACCGGCCGCTCCTGGTGCAGTACCTGCTGTTCCTCGGCAGGTTCGCGCGGCTGGACTTCGGCGAGTCCTACCTCCAGCAGCGGCCGGTCGCCGACATCGTGTTCGAGCGGCTACCGGCCACGCTGGAGCTGACCGGCGCCGCGGTGCTGATCGCGACGATCGGCGGCACGCTGCTCGGCTCGTTCGCCGCGCGGATGCGCCGCCGCTGGCCGGACAAGCTTGTCGTCGCGGGCGCGCTCGTCGGCCAGTCGGTGCCGACCTTCTGGCTCGGCATCGTCTCGATCCTGGTCTTCGCGGTGACGCTGCAGTGGTTCCCGTCCTCCGGCTCGGGCAGCCTCGCGCACCTGGTCCTGCCCGCGGCCACGCTCGGCGCGTTCTCGCTCGCCAACACCACGCGCATCGCACGTGCGAGCATGATCGAGTCGCTGTCGGCCGACTACACGCAGACCGCCAACGCCAAGGGCCTGCGCACCGCCCGCGTGGTCGGCGTGCACGCGCTGAAGAACAGCGGCATCTCGATCCTCACGCTGACCGCGTACATGTTCTCCCACCTGGTGGGCGGCGCGCTCGTCACCGAGGTCGTGTTCGCCTGGCCGGGCATCGGGCGGCTGATGGTCGACGGCGTGCTGCAGCGGGACTTCCCGGTCGTGCAGGGCGCGGTGTTCATGGTGGCGCTCCTCGTGGTGGTCACGTACATGCTGCTCGACATCGCCTACACCTTCCTCGACCCACGGCTGCGGAGGACGTGATGGCGGACCTGGCGATCCGAGTACCGGCCGTCGCGGGGAAGGCCCGGCCGGTACGCAAGGCCGGACGGTTGCAGATCGTCATCGGCATCGTGCTCGTGCTGCCGGTCGCGGCGGTCGCCCTCACCGCGCCCTGGCTCGCGCCGCACGACCCGAACGCGATCGACCTGGCCGCGCGGCTCGCCCCGCCGGCGTGGGCGCCGACCGGGACGGGCAACCACCTGCTGGGCACCGACCATCTCGGCCGCGACATCCTGAGCCGGGTGATCCACGGCGCCCGGGTGTCGCTGGTCGTCGGCGGCCTGGCGGTGATTGGCGCCGGGCTCGTCGGCGTGGCGATCGGGCTCCTCGCCGGCTACTTCCGCGGCGTGTTCGACGCGGTCGTCACGATGATCGCGGAGATCCAGCAGTCGTTCCCGTTCCTGGCGCTCGCGATCGTCGTGGTCGCGGCCGTCGGTCGCGGGATCACCAACATCGTGGCCGTGCTGATCGTCGGCGGCTGGATCCTGTTCGCCCGGGTGGTGCGCGGCGAGGCGATGTCGATCGCCCGGCGGCAGTTCGTCGACGGCGCCCGCGCGCTGGGGGCCGGGCACACCCGGATCCTGCTGCGCCACATCCTGCCCAACGTGCGCGCGTCGATCATCGTGATCACGACGTTCAACTTCGCGTGGTTCATCATCGCCGAGGCCTCGCTGTCGTTCCTCGGCCTCGGCGTCGACCCGAACACGCCGTCGTGGGGCCAGATGCTCAGCGACTCGCGCAACTACCTCGCGCTCGCCTGGTGGTACCCGGCGTTCCCGGGCATCGCGCTCGTCGCGCTCGTGCTCGGCGCGAACATGCTCGGCGACGGGCTGCAGGACCGCTGGGACCCGTACCTGAAGTAGAGGAGCCGCCGTGGACCTGCCCGACCTTCGCCTGCGTCCCGGACTGCTCGACACGGTCCGGTACGCCGCCGCCATGTGGGAGTTCCAGCTGCTGCACTTCGACCCCGAACGGGCCCGCGCCGAGGACCTCGCCGGGCCGATCGTGCAGGGGCCGCTGCTCGGGACGTACCTGGTGCGGGTGCTCGACGGCGCGGGCACGCTCGAGCACCTGGAATGGCGCAACCACGCGGTCGTACCGGTCGGCACCGACCTGGTGTGCGGCGGCACGCTCGACACGAGCGCCGGGGCCGGCACCGCCCGGCTCTGGATCCGCGACGGCGCCGGCGCCACGGTGGTCACCGGCTCCGCTCGGGTTCGGCCGTGAGCGGGAGCGTGGAAGGACGCCTTCCGGACACTGGACGCCCGGAAGGACGCCTTCCGGGCATTGGCGGCCGGGCATGAGCGGCGCTGCGCCTGGCCGGTCGGTGCTTGTCGTCGGCGGCACCGGGCCGACCGGGTACGCGGTCGTGCGGCGGCTGCTGGCCGGCGGCGACCGGGTGACGATCCTGCACACAGGTGCCCACGAGGTCGACTTCGGCCCGGGTGGCGCCGAGGTCGAGCACCTCCACACCGATCCGTCGTCGCTCGCCGACCTGCGTACGGCGATCGCGGGCCGGACCTTCGACGTCGCGGTGGCCACGTCCGGCCGGCTGCGGCACGTGGTGACCGTGCTGTCCGGCCGGGTGGGCCGGCTGGTCGCGGTGACCGGGCTGCCCGCGTACACCGGCTGGCAGGTCCCGGTCGGCCGGCTCGGCTTCTCGCTGCCCCTGCGCGAGGGCGACCCGCCCACCCGGCCACTCGGCGACCTGCCGGGCGACCGGCTCAGCGCGGGTGTGCAGCGGGGCGAGCGGCTGGTCGCGGAGGCGGAGGCGAGCGGCGCGTTCGAGGCGGCGATCCTGCGCTACACCATGGTGTACGGGCCGTACGCGTACGTCCCGTTCGAGTGGTACTTCGTGCGCCGGGTGCTCGACGGCCGGCGCACGCTCGCGCTCGAGGGCGACGGGCTGATGCTGCCCCAGCGCGGGTACGCCGACAACCTCGCGGCGGCCGTGCTGCTGACCATGAGCCACCCGGACGCGGCGGGCCGGACGTTCAACGTGGGCGACGAGAAGGTGCTGAGCGTCGCCGCGATCGCCTCGGCCGTGGCCGGCGCGCTCGGCCACTCGTTCGACGTCGTCGGCGTGCCGCTGTCCGCGAGCCCGTGCGGGAACCCGTTCGCACTGCGCCAGAACACGGTGTTCGACCTCGGCGCGATCCGCGCGCTCGGCTACCGCGACGTGCTCGGCGTCGTCGAGGCGACCCGGCGCGGCGCGGTCTGGCTGGCCGAGCACCCCGTCGCGCCCGGCTCGGCCGAGGAGCGGTCGCTGGGCGCGCACGCCTTCGACTACGCACGCGAGGACCGGGCCGTCGAGGTCTACCGCACCGCGCTCGCCTCGATCGGAACTCGACTGGAGGAGCAAGCATCGTGAGCGAGCGTGCGAGCGAACCATCAAACACAGGGCGACCGCGAGCGGCAGCACCGAGCCTGCGAGGGGCTGTCGTGAGCGAGCGTGCGAGCGAACCATCAAACACAGGGCGACCGCGAGCGG
>NZ_JBOHGB010000208.1:0-10154 GCF_050699935.1 Actinophytocola sp. | reverse complement strand
GCGTGAGGACCGTCCGACCGCCGCGCGGGCGCGCGCCATGCTCGCGCGGGTCGTCAGCGGCGAGCCGGTGGACCCGTGGCGGCCGCCCGTGCCGCGCCGGCAGGCCCGCCACGCGGTGCTCACCGGTGCGACCGCGGTCGCCGTCCTGCTCGGCCTCGTCGTCTGGTCGCCGTGGCGCACGGCCGCGGACGCGCCGGCGGACGTGCCGGTGGACGGGCCCCAGGGGACGGTCCTCGGTGACCCGCGCACCGCGGACCCGTGCACGCTCCTGGAGCCGGAGACGTTCGAGCGGTTCGGCCCGGCGGTCGAGGATCCGGCCTACGGCAACTTCAACCGCTGCGACGTGCTCATCGAGCTCGGCGAGGACGCCGAGGGCGAGGACATCGAGGTGGACGTCGCCCTCGAGCTGCTCGACAAGGCCGACCCCGACGAGCGGCCGGCGCCCGGCGCGACCGTCGAGGTGGAGCCGGCCGAGTCCGACGACGAGGGCGGCTGCGACGTCAGCATCACGCTCGCGGACCTCAACCGCATCGACGTCAACGCCCGCCCGCACGGCGACGTACGGCTCGACGTGTGCGAGGTGGCCCAGGTGGCGGGGGACCGCGCGGTCGAGCTGCTGCCGGCCGGCGAGCTGAAGCGGCGGGAGCCGTTCGACGCCGACTCGCTCGCGCGGGTCGACGCGTGCACGCTCCTCGACCGGGCGGCGCTGCGTGCGATCCCCGGCCTGGACCCCGAGCCGTCGGCGGACTTCGGCCGGTGGATCTGCGAGTGGAGCGGCCGGGCGGCGACGATGGATGCCACGGTGTTCTTCAACCAGAACACCCCGCTCACCGCCGAGGACGGCGAGTACGTCGAGCTCGCCGGGCACGATGTGTTCCTGGAGCCGGACGAGGACGGCGAGGAGTGCCGGGCGCATGTGGTGCACCGGACCGTGCGGCTGGACAACGGCGAGGACATCGACGAGATCGCCTCGCTCGCCATCGCCGGCGAGGCGCCGACGGGCCGGCTCTGCTCGATCGCCCGGAACATGGCCCGCTCCGTTGCCACGAACCTGCCGCCGACCACCTAGGGCACGCCTCGGGACGGGTCCCCGGCATCGTTCCTACCGTGGGGCCGGTGGTCCACGACGAGCTGATCGCGCTGCCCGCCGGGCACCCCAGCCTGGCGTTCGGCGGTGGCGACACGGTGCCGGGCGGGTTGCTGGCGCTGTCGGCGTCCGGCGGCGTGCGGGTACGCCCGGGGGAGGGTCGGTCCGTCTACTTCGGACGGAACTTCGCGGAGGTGCACGTCGCCATCGGCGTGGCCGACCGCCGGGTGAGCCGGCGGCAGGGGGTGCTCACGTGCCGGGCCGGGCGATGGTGGGTCGCGAACACCGGCAACCGGCCGATCCGGCTGCCGGACTCCCGGTGGCTGAGCCGCGACGGCGAGGAGCCGCTCGCACCGGGCTACACGCCGCTGTTCGTGTCGGGCTCCGGTCCGCGCGAGCACCTGCTCGAGCTGTTCGTGGTCGCGCCGGACGGCCCTGCGCCGCACGCGGTCGTGCGGCCCTGGCGGCTGAGCCCCGACGAGCGGCTGGCGGCCGTGGTGCTAGGCCGACGGTACCTGTTGCACGAGGCGAACCCGCGGCCGCTGACCTGGCAGGAGGCGGACGCCCGGCTCGCCGAGCTGCAGCCCGGCCGGTGGCGGGCGGGCCGGCTGGAGCGCGTGGTGACCGACCTGCGGACGCGCCTGTCGCGGCGCGGCGTCCCGGGGCTGCGCGAGGACGAGGTGCCCGACCCGTACGGCGGCGCGCTGACCGACAACCTGCTGCGTGAGCTCGTCCGCACCCGCACGGTCGTGCCGCCGGACCTCGCGGTGCTCGACCCGGACGGACCGGAGCCCGGCGGCGAACCCTGGACGCCGCTCGGTCGATAATCGACGCCGTGGCAGCCAGGATCCGAGCATTCCGACCGGGTGACGAGCGGGCGCTGTACGAGATCTGCCTGCTGACCGGGGCGAGCGGTGCGGACGCGACCGGCATGTACCGCGACCCGAACCTGCTGGGCGAGATCTACGTCGGCCCGTACCTGCGGCTGGCGCCGTCGCTGGCGATCGTCGGCGAGGACGAGACCGGCGTGGCGGGCTACGCGCTGGGCGTCGCCGACACCCGTGCGTTCGAGAAGGCGTGCGAGCGCGACTGGTGGCCGCCGCTGCGGGCACGCCATCCGCACGGGTCGTTCCCGCCGGGCAGCCCGGACGACCGGCTGATCCGCATGATCCACAACCCGCCGGAGACGAGCGAGGACGTCGTGGAGCGCTACCCGGCGCACCTGCACATCGACCTGCTGCCGCGCCTACAGGGCGGAGGCTACGGCCGCCGCCTCCTGGAATCGCTGTTCGACGCGCTGCTGGCCGCGGGCGTGCCGTCGGTCCACCTGGGCGTGGGCCTGGCCAACGAGCGTGCGATCGCCTTCTACGAGCACCTGGGCTTCACGGTGGTCCACCGCTACACCGGCTCCCAAATCATGGCCCGCCACCTCTAACCCCGCGAGTCCAACGCTCCGAACCGGCGAGTCCAACGTTCCGGAGCGGCGAGTCCAACGCTGCGGAGCGGCGAGTCCAACGCTGCGGAGCGGCGAGTCCAACGCGGCTGCGCCGAGTTCGGCAATTTCTCGTTACTCGGCTCGTCCTCCACCGACCGCTCATCGCGCCAATGTCAAGAAACGACAAATCTCGCGCTCGCAATTGCTAGCAGCAGACCTGCCTGCACAAATCCGCTTCCGCATATGGTCAATTCACGTAGCGCGCTCAGTCCGGCAGGGTTTTGCCCTGTGGGCTGGTCCGCGCGCTTGCGAGCAGTGCAATCGGTGCGCTACTAGACCAATCGATGAACGGCAGCGGATGTCCGGCTAAACGCACCGGCTACGAACTCGGAGACTGCCGCCCGGGAAGGCCATCGCTCCGGGGTATCGCGAGCGCGCCAGTGCCATAGACGGACGCGAGGCGAGTCGGGCGGGCGGGGTACCCGCCCAGCAGCCGGGCCGACTACAGGCCGAGGTGCTGGGCGAGGGCCTCGGTGTGCGTGTCGGCGTCGCCGAAGGTCAGTGCCGCCGCGATCGCGTGCCGCGTGTGGAAGTGCAGATCGTGCTCGGCGGTGAAGCCGATCGCCCCGTGAACCTGGTGGCCCAGCGAGCACACGCGCTGGTAGGCCTCGCTCACCCACGACTTCGCGACCGCCACCTCCGAGGTCGCGTCCAGGCCGCGGCCCAGCCGCCAGATCGCCTCGTACGCGATGAACCGGGAGCCGAGCACGTCGATGGCCATGTTCGCGCAGTGGTGCTGCACCGCCTGGAACGTGCCGATCGGCGTGCCGAACTGTTCCCGTTGCGTGGCATAGGAAACCGTCTCGTCCAGCACCGCCTGGGCGCCGCCCACCATCTCCGCGCACAGCGCCGCCGCGCCGAACGCCTCGACCCGCGACGGGTCCACGCCGGTCCGCTCGGCTGGCAGCGAGCCGAACCGCACCCGGTAC
Source organism: Actinophytocola sp. (assembly GCF_050699935.1). NCBI lineage: Bacteria > Bacillati > Actinomycetota > Actinomycetes > Pseudonocardiales > Pseudonocardiaceae > Actinophytocola > Actinophytocola sp. The sequence continues at coordinate 6,643 of NZ_JBOHGB010000208.1, read as the reverse complement.
GTGGGATCGAGGCCGATCACGTCCTGCCGTTCGACCTCCACGTCCGACGCGTCCACGACGGCGACGGAGTCCCCGGTGGCCACGACGAAACCGTCCGCCGACGCCGCGTACGGGACCAGTGACGCCACACCGTCCACAGCGGACGCGAAGGTGTAGATCCGGCCGGCCGCGATCTCCTCCCGCAGCGCCGGCACCGCCATCCCACAGCACAGCGTCGGGACGAACGGCGACGGCACCGCGAACCGGCCGAACTCCTCGGCCAGCAGGCACGCCTCGAGGAACCCCATCGACTCGTCGAATGCCACGCCGGTCCAGCCGAGCTCGACGATCTCCTTCCACAGCGCCACCGACCACCCGACCGGGTCCTGCGCGACGGCACGGGCCGACGCGCCGGCGGCGCGCGCGGCCAGGAACTCCCGTGCCGTTCGCTGGACCAGCTCCTGGTCCTCGGTGAGAGTCAGGTCCATCAGCGGCTCACCGGCGGGATCTTGTCCGATCGCACCCACACGCCCGGCCGCTCCTCCCAGAACAGCTGCACCAGCACGCCGCCGGTCTGCTTGGGGTGGATGAACGTATGCTTCCACGCCGCCCCGTCGGTGACCCCCTCCTCGTCGTCGAACGTGTTGATGTCGTGGTGCTCGCACGCGGCGCGGGCGGCGTCCCAGTCGGCCACCTGGAACGTCACGTGGTGGGCGGCGGCGCCGTTGCGGGAGTAGAACTTCTCGATGAACGAGTCCTCGCCGCGCGGCATGATCACCTCCCAGCAGATGCTCGACCCCGGGATGTTCAGCACCAGGTCGGCCATGTCGGGATGCTCGTCCTCGGGCGTGCGCCACACCTGGACGAAGCCCGCGAGGTCGGCGTACCACCGGGCCAGCTCGTCGCGGTCCAGGAACGCCTGGCAGATGTGGTCCAGGGCCACCACGCCCAGCGTCGGACCCTCCACAGTGGATCCGGCGACCGGCGTGGGCTCGTCGTCGCCACACATGGCGAGCGTGCCCGGGCCACGCAGGCGGAACAGCACGCCTGGCCCGTGCTCGGGCGGCGACAGCGACGCCTCCGCCCACTTGCCCGGCACGCCGTCGGTCAGCTTGACGCCCCGCGACGACAGCTCCGACAGCGCCGCGTCCAGGTCCGGGACCTCGACGCCGACGTGGTGCAGGCCGGGCCGGCCGTTGTGGTCGTCCAGCCAGGTGCGCAGCGGCGAGGACTCGTCGGTGGGGGAGAGCACCAGCCACGCGTGCCCCCAGCTGCCCGGGATCTCCATCCGCACGCCGCGCGCGCCGGCCTCGGCGTTGTCCCAGCGGGACACGGCCCGGAACCCGAACACCTTCTCCAGCAACGAGACCTGCGCGTCGAGGTCCGGCACCAGCTGGGCGACGTGGTCGATACGGTAGATACGCAAGGGAACTCCTCACAGAGGCCAATTCAAAACAGGTCCGCTAGATCGGTCAGGTCGGCGATCAGGAGTGTTTCGAATTGGCCTCTTAGCTCGGGTGCGGCTCGATCCAGTCGTACTCGTTGTCGACGAGCTCCTTGACCAGCCGCAGGTTGTAGCGGTTCATCGCGGCGATCCGCTCGGCGAGCTCACCCACCCGCTTGTCGAACTCCTCCGCTCCGAACACGCTGTTGACCAGTCCGAGCTCCAGCGCCCGCGCCGCGTCCAGCCGGACACCGGTGAACAGCATCTCCTTGGCGCGCGCCTTGCCGACCCGCCGCGGCAGCCGCTTCACCCCGCCCCAGCCGGGTGCCGAGCCGCCGAACGCCGGCTGGTCCGGGTCGGGCTCGCCGTTCATGAACTTCGGCTGGTACGGCGGCCGTGCCGACAGCGTGATCTCGACCAGGCCGAGCTTCGCGTTGTCCGCGGCGACGATGAAGTCCGCCGCGAGCGCCAGCTCCAGGCCGCCGCCGACGGCGTAGCCGTGCACCGCCGCGATGACCGGGACGGAGGTCCGCTCGATCAGCGCGAACGTCTTCTCCCCGAGCCTGCCCTGCTCGATCCGCTCCTTCGGGGTGAGCCCCTCGGACCACTTCACGTCCATGCCGGCGCAGAACGCCCGGTCCCCGGCCCCGCGCAGCACCGCGACGTGCACGTCCTCGGCGTCGTCGAGCTCGGTGAACAGCGCCCGGAGCTCGTGCATGGAGGCCGGCGTCAGCGCGTTCAGCTTGTCCGGCCGGTCGAGCGTGATCCAGGCGATCCGATCTTCGATCCGTACGTCAAGGGTTTCGTATGACATGTTCTCCATCTTCCGACAGGGTCAACTTCTGGGCAGGCCGAGGCCGCGGGTGGCGATCACGTTGCGCTGGATCTCCGTCGTGCCGCCGAGGAACGTCGCCGCGATCGCGTCCATCCGCAGGTGCGTGAAGGCGGCGCCGAGCGGGGCGTCCTCGCGGCCCCAGAGCTGCGCGTACGGCCCGAACGCGTCCGCGCCGGTGCGGGCGATCCGGCCCGCGAGCTCCGCGCCGAACAGCTGGTTCACCGACGCCTCGTAGCCCGGAACCTCGCCGCTGACCTGCTTGGACACCGTGTAGCGGGCCAGGTTGTACAGCACCCGTACCTCGGTGTACCGCCGGGCGATCTCGTGCCGCAGGCGGGCCCGGTCCGCGCGCAGGTACGGGCCGTTCTCCTTCACGTGGGTGACCAAAGTGGACAGCGCCTGCTCGAGTTTGACGGTGGCGCCGATGCCGGCCCGCTCGAAGCTCAGCGCGTCCATCGCGACGTACCAGCCGCGGTTCTCCTCGCCGACCCGGTTCGCCACCGGGACGCGTGCGTCGTCGAAGAAGACCTCGGCGAACGGGACGTCACCGCGAATGTCGGTGATCGGGCGTACGGTCACGCCGGGTGTCGTCGTGTCCACGAGCAGGAACGTGATGCCCTTGTGCTTGGGTGCCTCCGGATCGGTGCGCACGAGCACGAACAACCAGTCCGCCCGCACGCCGAGAGAGGTCCACGCCTTCTGCCCGTTGACAACGTAATGATCGCCGTCCCGCACCGCCTTCGTGCGCAGTGACGCGAGGTCGGAGCCCGCCCCCGGCTCGGAGAAGCCCTGTGCCCAGGTCCGCTCGCCGCGCGCGATCGGCGGCAGGTGCTCGGCCTTCTGCTCCTCGGTGCCGTGCGCCAGCAGCGTCGGGCCGAGCAGGAACGCGCCGATCCCGTTCACGGTCGGCACCCGGGCCCGCATCATCTCCTCCTGCAGGATGAACTCCAGCATCGGGGACAGGCCCGCGCCGCCGTACTCGACCGGCCAGTGCGGGGTGATCCAGCCGCGCTCGGCGAGTGCCGCGGCCCACCGCAGCGCGCCCTCCCGGCGCGCCGGGTCGTCGCTGTGCCGGTCGGCCGGCCAGTTGTAGCCCCACACGTCCTCCGGCTCGAGGCTGTGCTCGGCGACCGGGTCCGGCCGGTACTCGGCCGGGAACCGGTCGGTGACGAACGCGCGCACCTGTTCGCGGAACGCGGCTTCGGAGGGAGTGTCCTCCCAGTTCATGCGGTCCTCTCTCGTTCGGTGCCGGCTTCGCTGTCCCATGTGGACGGTGTGATGCCGCGGTCGCCCTCGGCGCGCAGGCGGTACTTCGCGACCTTGTCGGTCGGCGTGCGCGGCAGCGCGTCGAGGAACTCGACGTAGCGCGGCACCATGTACCGCGGCAGCCGCTCGGCGCAGAAGTCCACCAGGTCCTCGGGGTCCAGCGTCGAGCCCGGCCGCAGCACGACCGCGAGCTTGACGTCCTCGTCCTCCAGCTCCGACGGGACGCCGATCGCCGCGCTCTCCAGGATGGCCGGGTGCGTGTTGACTTCCAGCTCCAGGTCGAACGCCGAGATGTTCTCGCCGCGGCGGCGGATCGAGTCCTTCATCCGGTCCAGGAAGTAGTAGTACCCGTCCTCGTCGCGCCACACCCGGTCGCCGGTGTGGAACCACAGGTTGCGGAACGTCTCCGCGGTCGCCTCCGGCGTGCCGTAGTAGCCGGTGGTGATCACGTACGGCTGCTTGGGCCGCAGCACGAGCTCGCCCGGCTCGCCGGGGCCGACCTCCCGGTCGTGCTCGTCGACGACCGCCGCGACGAACCGTTCCTCGTGGACGGTCCCGCACGAGCCGACGCGCCACTCGCCGTAGGGGCTGCCGGTGGCGATGCCCGCCTCGGTCGAGGTGTAGGTCTCGACCGAGCGCACCCCGAACCGCTCGCGCAGCGGCTCGTCGAGGACGGACTTGCCCATGTAGAACATCTCGAGCGGATGGTTCTTGTCGTCCGGGGTCGGCTCGCGGTTCAGCAGGATCGGGATCATGGAGAACACGCTCATCGCGACCTGCGCGTCGAAGTGGCGGACGTCGTCCCAGAAGCGGGAGGCGCTGAACCGCTCGACGACCGCGAGGGCGCCGCCGCAGAGCAGGGCGGACAACATCCCGTCCCACAGGCCGGCGGCGTGGAACAGCGGCAGCGGGCAGTAGATCGTCTTGCCCCACCGGTCGAGGTAGTTGAGGGAGTCGTAGGCGCAGGTCAGAGCCAGCGCGTGGGAGCACATGGCCCCCTTGGACGGGCCGGTCGTGCCGGACGTGTACATGATCGCCTGGAGGTCGGAGAAGACGATGCCGGCGCGCGGCTCGTCGTCGCCGTGGTCGCGCAGGCTCGCGAGCGAGACGGCCGCCCTGCCGAGGTGCGCCGTGTCGCCGCCGCGCACGACCAGCCGGCCCAGCCCGGGTAACCGGTCCACCACCGGGGGTATCCTGTCCACATAGGACCCGTCGATGACGAGCGTGGTGGCGTCGGAGCTGAACAGGACGTGCCGCAGCATCTCGCCGCGGTGCGCGATGTTCACCGGCACGGCGACCGCGCCGATGCGGGCCAGCGCGAACACGATCGGCACGAACTCCGGGCAGTTGGGCAGCATCACCGCGACGTGGTCCCCCTTGCCGACGCCGAGCGCGATGAAGCCCTGCGCGAGCCGGTTCGCCTGCGCGTGCACGTCGCCGTAGGACAGCTCGCCGTCGTGGAACTTGAGGAACGGGTCGGTCCGGTGACTGTCCGCCCTGGACCGGAGTACGTCGCCGAGAACGAAACTCTCCAACGTCTCCTTGCGCATCACACCTCCGCTGGCGCCTCGGATCACGCCAGGCGGGACGGCAGGGAGTGCACCGCCCTCGCGCTCAACGAGGCTCGCACCGTTGCGTTCCATACGAGCATGAATCCGACGACCGCGCCACCCTCGGGTGATCTCCGCCTCGTAGCGGGAGAGTGATCGGCGCAGGTCAGAGGAGTTTGCCGGCCTCCAGCCCCCCGGCTGGCAGCGTACGCCGACCCACCGACGAAACCCGACGGAAGAGGGTGGCGCCGGTGGACGAGAACCCTCTCACCCAAGTTGTCCACAGCCACCCACTCGCGGGTTGGGTGGGTGGTGGTCAGGTTGGGCGGCGGCCCAGGGCGCCGATCGTCAGCCAGGTGTGGTCGACGAACGACGGATTCGCGTACGCCGCGTACGCCGCGGCCAGCTCGTCCGCGGTCACGGCGCCGCTGGCCAGGGCCGGCTCCTCGATCACGCGGTGCGTCGCGACCAGCCAGCGGGCCATCGGCGAGCCCCCGCGCGCGGGGACCACGTGACCCTCCGCATCGCAGTCCGTCAGGCCGGCCTCCTCCAGCGCGACCGGCAGGCGGCGCGCCCACACCGGATCCGTGCCGACCAACCTGGCCATCAGCCTCGCCAGCGCCGACAGCGCCCGGCCCACCGCCGGTTCGCTCGACAGCTCCGGTGTCGGCGTGGCGCTTTCCACCACCAGCCAGCCGCCCGGCCGCAGCCACGACGCCATCCGGCGCAGTGCCTCGTCCCGACCGGTCACGTGCTCCAGCACGAACCGCGAGTGGATCAGGTCGAACTCGCCGGGCGGCTCGTCCACGGTCACGTCGTGGTGCAGCACCCGGATGCCGGTCGCCTCGAGCGGCTCGAGGAAGTCGATGCTCATGTCGGTCGCGGTCACGTTCGCCGCGCCGGCGCGGTCGGCGAGCATCCGCGCCACCGACCCGGCACCCGCGCCCACCTCGAGGCACTGCCACTCCGCCGCCACACCTACCCGGTCGAGCAGCCGCGCGCTGAACGGGTCGAAGACCTCCTGCAACAACGTCAGCCGGTCGTGCTCGACCTGCGCCTTCGTGTCCACGTTCGTGGCCCAGCTCAGGGTGTCGGACATGAGCGGGATCGTACGAGCCGACAACCCGCAGGTCGCGCCCGCCCGCCTCGTAGAGTGTGCTCGGATCACGAGTGGATGGGAGCTCGCCGTGCGGCTCATGCGAGTGGGTGCCCCGGGCGCCGAGCGTCCGGTGGTACTCGACGACACCGGCCAGGCCCACGGCCTCGACGAGCTGATCACCTCCGACCTCGACGGGGCGTTCCTCGCCGGCGGTGGCATCGCCCGCGTGCGTGCCGCGCTGGCCGCGGGTGAGCTGCCGGCCGTCGACGTCGCGGGGGAGCGGGTCGGCGCGCCGATCGCCCGGCCCCCGGCGGTGGTCTGCATCGGGATGAACTACGCGGCGCACGCGGTCGAGTCCGGCGGGACCCCGCCGCCGCAGCCGGTCGTGTTCTTCAAGCACCCCAACACGGTCGTCGGCCCGTTCGACGACGTGCTCGTGCCGCGCGGGGCGGAGAAGGTCGACTGGGAGG
>NZ_JBOHGB010000207.1:0-10156 GCF_050699935.1 Actinophytocola sp. | reverse complement strand
CACGCTCGGTGTCACGGCCCTGTCCCGCGGCGAGGTGCACGGCGCCACACCAGCCACCGCCCAGGCCGCGCTCGCCGGCACCGCCATCACCGCGGCGGCCGCGATCGGTGGCCGGGCGCGATCGGCAAGGCATCGGCTGGGCGCGCTCACCGCGGCCGGCCTCTACTCCGCGACCGTCGGCCGGGCGCAGCTCGCCGCACGGCGGGACCCGTCCGCCGCAACGGTTCGGCGGGCCACGATGGCCGGCATCCACGGCATGGTCCCGCTCCAGGCCGCCATCGTCGCCCGCCGAACACTCGGCGGTGCCCTCGTCGTGGCCGCGGCGCTCCCGGTCGCCCGTGCGCTGTCGAGGAAGGTGAGCCCGACATGACCGCCTTCCGGCTCGGCTACGGCACCAACGGCTTCGCCAACCACCGCCTCGACGACGCGCTGCGAGTGATCGCCGACCTCGGCTACACGGCGGTCGCGCTCACCCTCGACCACGACCACCTCGACCCGTACGCCGACGACGTGGTCAAGCGGACCGAGCACGTCGCCGGCCTCCTGGACCGGCTCGGGCTGCGCCGCGTCGTCGAGACCGGCGCGCGGTACCTGCTCGATCCGTACCGCAAGCACCACCCCACGCTGGTCTGCGACGAGCCGGGCCGGCGCATCGACTTCCTCAACCGCGCCATCCGCATCGCCGCCGACCTGGACGCGGACTGCGTCTCGTTTTGGTCCGGCATCCGACCGTCCACTGTGGAGCCTGGAACCGCGTGGCGGCGGCTGCGCGACGGGGTGGCGACCGTGCTGGACGAGGCCATCGCGCGGAACGTCCGGCTGGGCCTGGAGCCCGAGCCGGGCATGTTCGTCGAGCGCCTGTCCGACGCGCTGCGGCTCCGCGACGAGCTGGGCGCGCCGGAGCCGCTCGGCATCACGTTGGACGTCGGCCACTGCGTCGCGGTGGAACCGGAGGACGCGGCGGCCTGCCTGCGCCGCGCCGCCGGTCTGCTGGTGAACGTGCAGCTGGACGACATGCGCACCGGGGTGCACGAGCATCTCGAGTTCGGCGAGGGCGAGCTCGAGCTGCCCGCCACCCTGGCCGCGCTGACCGAGGTCGGCTACGCCGGCGTCGCGGCGGTCGAGCTGCCGCGGCACAGCCACGCGGCGCCGGACGTGGCCGCCCGGGCGATCACCGCACTGCGTGCGGCGCTCGGGATCCGACCGACCGATGGGGGTGGGTGACACCGTGGACCATCCCTGGCTCGTCGAGGCCGAGATCCGGATACGGACCGACCCGGCGGCCATCCGCACGCTCTTCCCGGCGGCGGGCCGCAAGGTCGGCCGGGCCGCGCTGCGTGCCGAGTCCGACCCGCACGGACTGGTGCACGGCACCGTCGACGACCTCGCCCGTACCCGGCTGCTGGCCGCGCTCACCGAGGTCCTCGACGGTGCCGAGCTCGCCGCGGAGGTCACCGATCTGTACCGCTACGGCGACGACGCCGAGCGCCGCGGCGTGCTGCGCGGGCTCGCCACGCTGCCCCCGTCGGTCGCCCCGGCCGGGCTCGACATCGTGAAGGACGCCTTGCGCGCCAACGACATCAGGCTCGTCGCGGCCGCCATGGGCGAGTTCGGCGCGCGCCACCTGGACGACCACAGCTGGCGGCACGGCGTGCTGAAGTGCCTGTTCGTCGGCGTGCCGCTGGCCGCCGTCGCCGACCTCGACCGGCGCACCGACGCCGAGCTGCTGCGCATGGTCGCCGACTACGCCGAGGAACGCCGGGCCGCGGGCCGCGAGGTCCCGGCCGACGCCGTGACACTCCTGGAGGCCCAGTCGTGAAGATATTCGATCCGCACGTCCACATGACGTCGCGGACCACCGACGACTACGAGGCGATGTTCGCCGCCGGCGTGCGCGCGCTCGTCGAGCCGTCGTTCTGGCTCGGCCAGCCGCGCACCAGCGTCGCGTCGTTCACCGACTACTTCGACGGCCTCATCGGCTGGGAGCGGTTCCGCGCGGCGCGGTTCGGCATCCGCCACCACTGCACGATCGCGCTCAACCCCAAGGAGGCCAACGACCCGCGCTGCGCCGAGGTGCTCGGCGTGCTGCCGCGCTACCTCGCCAAGGACGGCGTCGTCGCGGTCGGCGAGGTCGGCTACGACTCGATGACCCCCGAGGAGGACGCCGCGTTCGCCGCGCAGCTGCGGCTCGCGGTCGAGCACGAGCTGCCGGCGCTGGTGCACACCCCGCACCGGGACAAGCTCGCCGGCACGAAGCGCACGCTCGACGTCGTGCGCGAGTCCGGCATCGAGCCGGGCCGGGTCGTCGTGGACCACCTCAACGAGCCGACCGTCGGCCTCGTCGCGGAGTCCGGCTGCTGGATGGGCTTCTCCATCTACCCGGACACGAAGATGGACGAGCAGCGGATGGTGGCGATCCTGAAGGAGTACGGCACCGATCGGATCGTGGTCAACTCCGCCGCCGACTGGGGCCGCTCCGACCCGCTGAAGACGTACAAGACCGGTCGCGCGATGCTCGACGCCGGCTTCTCCGAGTCCGTTGTGGACAAGGTGCTGTGGCACAACCCGGTCGAGTTCTACGGCCAGAGCGACCGGCTCGTGCTCGACGAGCTGCCCGGTTTCGCGCCGTCCGACGACACGTTCGCCGGGAACTCGGTGCTGCGCGGAGGCGGGGCATGACGCCGCTGTCGTACTGCACGAACGTCCACCCCGCCGAGGATCTCGACGGCGTACTGGCGCAGTTCGACCGCTACGCCGAGCCGGTGCGCCGGCTGGTCGGCGCGGACGTGCTGGGCCTCGGCCTGTGGCTGCCGGCCTCGCTCGCCGCCGTGCTCGCCGACGACACCTCGGCGCGCCGCACGCTCCGCGCCGAGCTCGACGCCCGCGGGCTCGAGGTCCACACGCTCAACGCCTTCCCCTACGGCGGCTTCCACGACGAGGTCGTCAAGCACTCCGTGTACCGGCCACAGTGGACCGACCCGCGGCGGCTGGAGTACACGGTGGACTGTGCGGTGGTACTGGCCGACCTGCTGCCCGGCTCGGCCCGCTACGGCAGCATCTCCACGCTCCCGCTGGCCTGGCGCACGCCGTGGGACGACGCCGACGACGCCGCGGCGGCCGGTGCGCTGGCCGAGCTGACCGGGATGCTCGACGGGATGGCACGGGCGAACGGCCGGCCGATCCGGCTCGCCGTCGAGCCGGAGCCGGGCTGCGTGCTCGACTCGGTCGCCGACGCGGTGGCCTGGCTCGCGCCCCGGGTCGACCCGCGGTACGTGGGGCTGTGCCTGGACACCTGTCACCTCGCGGTGTCCTTCGCCGACCCGGCCGAGACCGTCGCGGCGATCTACGACGCCGGCCTGTCGGTGGTGAAGGTGCAGGCGTCGGCCGCGCTGCAGGTGGAGGAGCCGGGCGGCGAGCCGGCCCGGCTCGCGCTCGCCGACTTCACCGAGCCGCGCTACCTGCACCAGGTGCGTGAGCGCACCGGGGACGGGGACGTGGTCGGCGCCGACGACATCCCGCAGGCGCTGACCGAGCTGCCCGCGCGGCGCGCGTGGCGGGTGCACTTCCACGTGCCGCTGCACGCGCGGCCGGCGGCCCCGCTGTCGGCCACCACCGACGTGCTGCGCGCCGCGGTCGCCGCCCTGGAGTCCACTGTGGATGGAGAGCTGCCGCACGTCGAGGTGGAGACCTACACGTGGAGCGTGCTGCCGGAGACCGCCGGCGGTGGCGGGGACACCGCGCTGGTCCGGGGTATCGCCGCCGAGCTGCGCTGGGCCGCGGCCAACCTGTTCGAGGAGGTGGACCAGTGACACCCCCTGTGTCAACCTCGAGATCGAATCAGGCCGAGGGCTTCGCAACGGCACCTCAGGGGAACGTGGCGCGACCCAGCCACAAGTACGTGACCAAACAGAACCTTCCGTCCTTCAACGGAACCAGCACATTGAATTCCGGAGAGGCGGAACAGTCATGACACCCCAGCTGGTCGTGGTCGACGTCGTCGGGCTGACGCCGAGGCTGCTGGAGCACATGCCGAACGTCGCCGCGCTCGCCCGCCGCGGCTGGCAGGCCGAGCTCGGCACGGTGCTGCCGGCCGTGACGTGCAGCGTGCAGTCGACGTTCCTCACCGGGCGGATGCCTGCCGGACACGGGATCGTCGGCAACGGCTGGTACTTCCGTGAGCTCGGCGAGGTCTTCCTCTGGCGGCAGCACAACCGGCTCGTGGCCGGCGAGAAGGTGTGGGAGACCGCCCGCGCGCGCGAGCCCGGTTACACGGCGGCGAACGTGTGCTGGTGGTACGCGATGGGTGCGAGCACCGACATCACCGTGACGCCCCGGCCGATCTACCACGCCGACGGCCGCAAGTCGCCGGACGCCTACGTGCGTCCGCCGGGCCTGCACGACGAGCTGACCGGCGCGCTGGGCGAGTTCCCGCTGTTCCAGTACTGGGGCCCGACCGCGGCCCTGCGGTCCAGCGAGTGGATCATCGGCGCGTCCCGCAGGGTGTTCACCGAGCACCGGCCCGACCTGCTGCTGGTGTACGTGCCACACCTGGACTACGACCTGCAGCGGTTCGGCCCGGACGGGCCGGAGGCCGTGCGTGCGGCGCGCGAGGTCGACGGCGCGCTCGGCCCGCTGCTCGCGACCGTGGTCGACGCGGGCGCGACCGTGGTGGTGCTCTCGGAGTACGGCATCACGCCGGTACGCCGGCCGGTGGACGTTAACCGGCTGCTGCGCGCGGAGGGCCTGCTCGAGGTCTACACCCAGGCCGGCATGGAGTACCTGGACCTGTGGACGTCGCGGGCGTTCGCGGTGGCCGACCACCAGGTCGCGCACGTCTACGTCGCCGACCCCGCGGACCTCGCTCGGGTCCGCGACCTGCTGGCCGGTCTGTCCGGAGTGGACGAGGTGCTCGACCGGGCCGCGCAGCAGCGGTACGGCCTCGACCACCCGCGCGCGGGTGAGCTCGTCGCCGTGGCCGAGCCGGACGCGTGGTTCACCTACTACTACTGGCTCGACGACGCGCGCGCCCCGGACTTCGCGCGTGGAGTGGAGATCCACCGCAAGCCCGGCTACGACCCGGCCGAGCTGTTCTTCGACCCGGCCGACCGGCTGGTGAAGGCCAAGGCCGGGCTGAACCTGGTGCGCAAGAAGGCCGGGCTGCGCTACGCGATGAGCGTGGTCCCACTCGACCCGTCCTGCGTGCGCGGCTCGCACGGCCGGCTGCCAGCCACCGCCGCGGACGGGCCGGTGCTGCTGTGCTCGGTGCCGAAGGGCGAGCCCGATGGTGCGCTCGCCGCCACCGATGTCCATGACCTGCTCCTGCACCTGCAAGGAATCAGCGACGTCACTGTCTCGGAAGGAGCTCGACGATGAGTCGACCGGTCACGTTGTTCACCGGCCAGTGGGCCGACCTCCCGTTCGAGGAGGTGTGCAAGCTCGCCGCGGGTTGGGGGTACGACGGGCTGGAGATCGCCTGCTGGGGCGATCACTTCGAGGTGGATCGGGCGCTGGCCGAGGAGGACTACGTCCAGCGGAAGCTGGAGCAGCTCGCCTCGCACGGCCTGAAGGTCTGGACGATCTCGAACCACCTGGTGGGCCAGGCGGTCTGCGACGATCCCATCGACCAGCGGCACAAGGACATCCTGCCGCCCCGGATCTGGGGTGACGGCGACCCGGAGGGCGTGCGCCGGCGGGCCGCCGAGGAGATGAAGGACACCGCCCGCGCGGCGGCGAAGCTCGGCGTGTCCACGGTGGTCGGGTTCACCGGGTCGAAGATCTGGAAGTACGTGGCCATGTTCCCGCCGGTTGGCCAGGACGTCATCGACGACGGCTACGCGGACTTCGCGCGCCGGTGGAACCCGATCCTGGACGTGTTCGACGAGGTCGGTGTGCGGTTCGCGCACGAGGTGCACCCGTCGGAGATCGCCTACGACTACTGGACCACGAAGCGCACGCTGGCGGCGGTCGGCGACCGGGAGGCCTTCGGGCTGAACTGGGACCCGTCGCACTTCGTCTGGCAGGACCTGGACCCGGTCGGCTTCATCCTCGACTTCGCCGATCGGATCTACCACGTGGACTGCAAGGACGCGAAGAAGCGGTTCGACGGCCGCAACGGGCGTCTCGGCTCGCACCTGGCATGGGCCGACCCGCGCCGTGGCTGGGACTTCGTGTCCACCGGGCACGGCGACGTGCCGTGGGAGGACTCGTTCCGCGCGCTCAACGCGATCGGTTACCAGGGGCCGATCTCGGTGGAGTGGGAGGACGCCGGCATGGACCGGCTGCGCGGCGCCGAGGAGGCCGTGACGTTCATCCGCAACAACCTGTTCGACAAGCCGACGGCGGCCTTCGACGCCGCATTCTCCACAAAGGACTGATCCGTCCCGCACCTCTGACGAAGGGATCTGTCGTGGCCATATCCAGAAGATCGATGCTGCGCGGCACCGCCGGCGCGGCGATCACGGCGGGCGCGATGAGCGCGCTGCCGGGCACGGCGAGTGCCGGTGGCGGGCACCGGCCGCTGCGCGTGTCCAAGGACAAGATCAGCATTCAGCTCTACACGCTGCGGAACCTGTTCGAGGAGGACCTCGAGGGCACGATGTCGGCGCTGGCGGACATCGGGTACCGCAAGGTGGAGATGGCCGGTACGTACGGCCGCAGCGCCGCCGAGTTCCGCCGGATCCTCGACGCCAACCACATCCGGGCCACCTCGGCGCATGTCGGCATCGACGGCGCCGACCTCGACCAGGCCATCGCCGACGCGAAGACGCTCGGCAACCGGCGGGTCGCGCACCCGTTCTCCAACTTCGCGACGATCGCCGAGTGGGAGGAGTTCACCGCGCGCCTGGAGGCGGCCGGGAGGGCGTTCCGGCGGGCGGGCATCCCGCTCGGCTACCACAACCACGCCCACGAGTTCCAGCCGATCGACGGCGTGCGCCCGTTCGACGTGCTCACCCGTGGCACGTCGCGGCGGAACGTGTACCTGGAGCTGGACCTGTACTGGGTCGTCACCGGTGAGCAGGACCCGGTGCGCGTGTTCTACCAGAACGCCGGGCGGGTCGATCAGTACCACGTCAAGGACCGCAAGCCGGACGGCGGCTTCGCCGACCTCGGCGAGGGCACGATCGACTTCGCGCGGATCTTCCGGGCGACGTACCCGCTGGAGGTCGAGGAGTACATCGTCGAGAACGACGAGCCGGTGGACGCCCTGATGTGTGCCGACACCGGATACCGGTACCTGAGGAAGATCCGGTTCTAGCATCTGGGTGACGGAGGTGTTGACCATGCCGCTGGTAGCTGGGGTCGACTCGTCGACACAGTCCTGCAAGGTCGTGGTGCGCGACGCGGAGACCGGGGCCCTGGTGCGCAGCGGCTCGGCGGCACATCCCGACGGGACCGAGGTGGATCCGGCGGCGTGGTGGGACGCGCTGCGGTCGGCGATCGAGCGGGCGGGCGGCATCGACGACGTCGCCGCCGTCTCGGTCGCCGGCCAGCAGCACGGCATGGTGTGCCTGTCGTCGTCCGGGGAGGTGGTGCGCCCGGCCCTCCTGTGGAACGACACCCGGTCGGCCGACGCCGCGGTGGCGCTCGTCTCGGAGTTCGGCGGGCCCGCGGCGTGGGCGGACGCGGTCGGCGCGGTCCCGGTCGCGTCGTTCACGGTGACGAAGCTGCGCTGGCTCGCCGACCACGAGCTGGAGTCGGTGGCGCGGACCGAGGCCGTGTGCCTGCCACACGACTACCTCACCTGGCGCCTGCGCGGCGACGGTGACCTGTCCACCCTGACCACGGACCGCGGCGACGCGTCGGGGACCGGGTACTTCGCGCCGGCGACCGGTCTGTACCGGCAGGACCTGCTGAGGCTCGGGCTCGGCAAGTCCGTCCGGCTGCCGGCCGTCCTGGGTCCGTCGGACACCGCCGGCCGCGTCGGCGGGTCCGCCCCGGGCGCGGTTCTCGGGGCGGGGACCGGGGACAACATGGCGGCCGCGCTCGGCGTCGGGGCCGAGCCGGGCGATGTGGTCGTGTCGATCGGCACCTCGGGCACGGCGTTCGCGGTGGCGGACAAGCCGAGTGCCGACCCGCTCGGTCTGGTGGCCGGCTTCGCCGATGCCACGGGCCGGTTCCTGCCGCTGGTGTGCACTCTGAACGCGGCCCGGGTGCTGGACGCGGCGGCCCACCTGCTGGGCGTGGAACACGGCCGGTTCGACGAGCTGGCGCTGTCGGCGCCGCCGGGGGCGGACGGCCTGGTCCTGGTCCCGTACCTGGAGGGCGAGCGCACCCCGAACCTCCCGTCGGCGACCGGCGCCCTGCACGGCCTGCGCCTGGCGAACGCGACCCCCGCGCACCAGGCCCGCGCCGCGGTGGAGGGCATGCTGTGTGGCCTGGCCGACGCGGTGGATGCCCTTGTGGCACAAGGCGTCCGGGTGGACCGGGTGCTGCTGATCGGCGGTGGCGCCCGCTCGTCGGCGGTTCGACGGATCGCGCCCGCGGTGCTGGGCCGCCCGGTCCTGGTCCCCGAGCCGGGCGAGTACGTGGCCGACGGCGCGGCCCGCCAGGCGGCGTGGGCCTTGACGGGCACGGACAGCCCGCCGCGCTGGCGCCTGGGCTCCACGGCGACGTTCGAGGCCGACCCGACGCCGGGCCTGCGGGAGCGCTACGCCGAGGCCCGCGAGAAGATCCTCTCCCGCCCCACCTGACCGCTTGGTTCCCCTGTCGCGCGCGAGGGCCACATCGGCCTCGAAAGTCCATCTCCGTGGCCGGGGTCGATGAGGTGAGCGCCGCCTCGGACCCGTCGAGCGTGGATAGCCTCAGACGGTGAGTTCATCAATGGCATCACCGTCGATTCGAGAAATGGCCAGTCTGGCCACCCCCATGTCCATCCGGGTAGCCGCGACGCTCAGTCTGGTAGAACGAGCGGGGAGCGTGGGAGCAACGGTGGAGCAACTCGCTTCCGAGACCGGGACCTCCGCGCCGGCACTACGATGCTTGCTTGATCACCTGGTCGCGATCGGTGTCTTCGACCTCGACATGGAGTCCGGTCACTACCGCCCCACGGACCTCGGCGCCCAGATGAGCGAGGACGCCCCGGCAGGGATCAAGCCCTTGCTCGACATCGGCAGTGCCGGCGGTCGCGCCGAGCTCGCCTTCGTCGACCTGCTCGGGACGATCACCACCGGCGCTCCCGCCTACCTGCACCGGTACGGGCACGATTTCTGGGCGGACCTCGACGCCAGGCCGGAATTGCGGCGCTCGTTCGACGCCCAGATGAATTGGCGGTTCCAGGTACAGGCGCCGCAGATCGCCGAGCGGTTCGACTGGAGCCGTTTCCCCGAGATCCTCGACGTGGGCGGGGGCGATGGGACCGTGCTCGCAGCGATCCTGCATGCCCATCCCGACCTTCGCGGACGGGTCCTGGACCTGTCCCCGACGGCGACCGCTGCCACCGACAGATTCGCGGCAGCCGGACTCGATGGTCGGGCCAGCGCGGTTTCCGGCAGCTTCTTCGACCCGCTGCCCGTGGGGGCCGACGCCTACCTTCTGTCCGACATCCTGCACGACTGGGACGACGACCACGCCCGCAAGATCCTGGCCGGGTGTCGTCGGGCCGCCGCACCGAACGGCACCGTGGTGGTGATCGAGCCGCTGCGGGGGCAGGGGGCCGACACCGCGATCGACCTGTTCATGCTGATGTGCTTCGGCGGCCGGGAACGGACGGTCGACGAGCTGACCAGACTCGCCGCCGACTGCGGACTCACGCTCCACAGTTGGGGTCCGGTGGCAGCAGGGCGAACGGCACTGGAGTTCGGCGTCGCGCCCCACCGTGTGGACGAACCCTGCTGACGAACGTCGATTTTCCCGCTATGGGAGGAACCTGCCCACGATCTTCGGGCGAGTGGCGGGGCAAGGTGTTGACCATCGCCCCCGGTGGACTTTTGTCCAGCTGACCGCGTGCGGCCGACTGTGCTCACTGCCTGCATGCTCACCGCCCTTAGCGGCCGACTGCTTGGCCTCCGCTTGGCTGCCTAGCCACGCAGGGCGGGTCTATCCCATGATCGGTGTTTCCGGCGTTGTTGATCAGTAGGTTTCGGCTCCCGGCCAGCGGTCACCGAAGGTGATGGCGAACGCGTTGATCACGGGCTTCCACCGCATCGTCCATCGGGTG
>NZ_JBOHGB010000206.1:0-10200 GCF_050699935.1 Actinophytocola sp. | reverse complement strand
CCACCGGGCCGCGCGCGGGCCCGGACGCGCCGACCGTCACCGGTGCGTCCACTGTGGACCCCAGTTCGCCGGCCAGCTGCTGCGCCAGGCGGGGCGCCGCGTCCGACACCAGCAGCACGACCTGCTCCGCGTGCAGGCCCACGAGCGTGGCGTACCGGCCGCACGCCATCGCCAGCCGCCGCCGGGACACGGCGTCGCAGTGCGCGATCAGCACGGTGTGCGGGGCCGCCAGGTCGATGCCCAGCCGCCGCCCGCGGGCCAGCAGCGCCGCCTGGTTGCGCGACGGCGCGGTCAGCAGGTCGGTCAGCAGCTCGCCGCGCACCTCGTCCTCGGCCTTCGCGACCGACCGCCGCAGCAACAACCGCAGCGCCGCCACCAGGCCGGCCCGCTCGAACAGCCGCCGGTCCGCGTCCCCGACGGCCGGCCGGCCGGTCAGCACCAGGCTGCCCAACAGCTCGGGCCCGGCGAGCACCGCGCACACCCACGCGTCCCCGGACCGCATCGCGCGGCCGGACGCGCGGGACGCGGCGATCGCGGAGTCCGGCAGTGGGACGGGATCCGACGACACGCGCGCGAGCTCGGCGCCGGCGTCGTCGAACAGCACGAGCCCGCCGCCGAGCACGGCCGCCACCTCGGTGACCACCTCGTCCAGGTCGCCGCCACGCAGCACCAGCTCCATCAGCCGGTCGTGCGCGTCCGCGCCGCGGCGCATCTCCTCGTTGTGCCCGCTGATCGTCTCGTTCGCCCGCCGGGTCTCCGCGAGCAGCTGCGCGTTGTCGATCGCGATCGCCGCGTGGTCGGCGAGCGAGGAGAGCAGCGCGACCTCCTCCGCGGTGAACTCGCGGCGCTGCCGGTCGGCCGCGAACAGCACGCCGATCACCTTGCTGCCCAGGGAAAGCGGCACGCCGAGGATGCCGACCATGTGCTCGGCGCTCACCGCGTCGTCGATCGGCCGGGTGTGCGCGAACCGCTGGTCGGACAGGTAGTCCGCGGTCGCGTAGGGGTGCGCCGTCTGCGCGACCAGGCCGCCGAGGCCCTCGCCGTGCCCGATCCGCAGCTTCGGCAGCAGGTCGGACACCGAGCCGTCGGTCACCCGCATGTACGTGGAGCCGGAGGCCTCGTCGTTCAGGCTCAGGTAGGACAGGTCCACGGCCAGCAGCCGCCGGGCCCGGCGCACGATCGAGCGCAGCACCTCGTCGAGGTCACGCAGCTTCGACAGGTCGCGCGCGGTGTCGAACAGCGCGGTGAGCTCCGCCTCGCGGCGGCGGTGCTCGCTGAGCGTGTGCCGGATCCGCAGCGCGAGCTCGGTCGCCTCCTCGAGCCTGGCCATCGCCGGTGCGTCGAGGTCGGCGCTGGCTTCGACGGCGACATGCGCCAGCTGCTCGGCACTCGCGTCCTGCGCGAGCAGGTCGAGCAGTCGGCGCACGCTGCCCGACAGCCGGTCCGACCGGACGTCCACGCCGATCATGGTGTCACCCGTGCCTTTCGGGCGGGAGCCCGCGCGAGGGCTCTCAGTTCGCGGTCCACGCGCCGTCGAGCGGCACGGAGGCACCCGTGAGCGAGCCGCCGGGGTCGCTGGCCAGCCACCGCACGAGCGCGGCGACCTCCGCGGGCTCGATGAGCCGCTTGACCGGAGTGCGGTCCAGCAGGACCTTCTCGACCACCTCGCTCGCCGGCAGGCCGTGTGTCCGCGCCTGGGCCTGTATCTGGTTCTCGACGAGCGGGGTGCGCACGTACCCGGGGTTGACGCAGTTGCTCGTCACGCCGTGCGGGGCGCCCTCGATCGCGGCGACCTTGGACAGTCCCTCGAGCCCGTGCTTGGCCGCGACGTACGCCGCCTTGTACGCGCTCGCCCGCAGGCCGTGCACGCTCGAGACGTTCACGATGCGGCCCCATCCGTGCGCGTACATGTGCGGCACGCACCGGCGGATCAGCAGGAACGGCGCGGTCACCATGACCTGCTGGATGAGCGTGAACATCTCCGGCGGGAACTCGTGCAGCGGCGCGACGTGCTGCAGGCCCGCGTTGTTCACCAGGACGTCGATCTCGGCCGGCAGCGCCTGGATCGCGTCGGCGTCGGCCAGGTCGACCACGTGCGCCGACCCGCCGACCTCGCCGGCCACCCGTTCGGCGGCCGGCCCGTCCCGGTCGACCACGTGCAGCTTGGCGCCCGCCGCGGCGAGCGCGTGCACGCAGGCGCGGCCGATGCCGCTGCCGCCTCCGGTGACCAGTGCGCTGCGTCCGGCCAGGTCACCGTGCGCTGGAGCTCCTTCCATGCCTGTTCACGCTAGGTAGAAGCGCGGATGCGGACCATGTGTCGCCGAGCCACAGCATGCGGCGACGTCATGTGGCCGTGGACCATGCATGGCCGTCGCATTGCGTGTTTCAGTAGGGTTGTCGTGTGATTTGCCCGAAGTGTCAGAACGCGATGCGCACCGTCGACCGCCAAAGCATCCACATCGACCAGTGCGACAGCTGCCGCGGGATCTTCCTCGACCGCGGTGAGCTGGAGACCATCCTCAACGCAGAGCAGCAGTACGTCGCTGCCGCCGCACCCCCGCCGTATCAGGGCGATCCGCGGCGGGCCGGCGGGGGCGGAGGCGGGTACTACCCGGACTCGCCGCGCGGGTACGGCCGGGGAAGCTACCCCGACTCGCCGAGAGGCTATGGCCGCGGTGGCTACCCGGACTCGCCCCGCGGCCATCACGGTGGCCACGGACACCGCCGGCGCAAGAGTTTCCTGGAACAGCTCTTCGATTAGCTCTCGTCCGTGAACCCGATGATCTGCGCGGGTTGCGGGGTGTGGAGCTCCGAACCGCGAGTCGTCGACGACGGCGCCGGTACGGTCCTCGAATGTGTCTCATGTGGACACAGGAAGCCGTACCGGCGCCTTCCACTGTTCGCGCTGACCGGCCCGTCGGGCACCGGGAAGACCACGGTCGGCCGGTTGCTCGTGCCGCTCCTCGACGAGGTGGCGGTCGTGCTCGAACAGGATCTGCTGTGGGTCGGCGCCCTGCGCGACCCGACGGGCGACTCGATGGCGTTCCGCCAGACGTGGCTGCGGCTCGCGGCGAGCATCCACCAGAGCGGCCGGCCGGTCGTGCTGTGCGGGACGGTCGCGCCGCCCCAGTTCGAGCCGTGGCCGGAGCGCGTGCTGTTCTCCGACGTCCACTACCTGGCGCTGACCTGCGCGCCCGCGGTGCTCGCGGAGCGGCTGCGGGCGCGGCCGGTGTGGCGCGCCTGGGACGAGGAGCGGATCGCCGAGATGCTCGACTTCAACGATTGGGTCATCGCCGAGCACGCGGACACGAAGCCGCCGATGAGCGTGCTCGACACGACCGACGCCACGCCGGCCGACACCGCCTCCCGGGTCGCCGCCTGGGTCTGCGCCCGGCTCTGAGTGCGCCGACCGCCAGGAAGGACGCCTTCCAGACGTTCAACGTCCGCAAGGCGTCCTTCCAGGCCCTCCCGGCGCCCGGCGCCCGGCGCGCGGGCCTCCCCGTGCCCCTGTGACACGACCCACCTCACCTGCGCAAGCAGTGCGCTTGCAACTGCTAGCACCTCGGCGTACCGTCGGTGGTGTCGCGAGGAGGTGACCGGGATGAGCGAGACCGACCAGCCAAGCCAGGGTGGCCACGGCCGCGCCATCGACGACGGCGCCGAGCCCGGCGTCGAGCCCGGCACCGACCGCACCGACCACGGGACCAACCGTGGTATCAACCAGGTGGCCGACCAGGTCGCCGACCGGGTCGCGGACCTCGGGCGGGACATCGGCGAGTACATCAAGCAGCAGCGCAGCAGCGCCAAGATCTCGTTGCGCCAACTGTCCCGGCTCGCCGGCGTGTCCAACCCCTACCTCAGCCAGATCGAGCGTGGCCTGCGGAAACCGAGTGCGGAGATTCTCCAGCAGATCGCCAAGGGCTTACGGATCTCGGCCGAGGCGCTGTACGTGCGGGCCGGCATCCTCGACGTCGCGCACGGCGGCCCGGTGGTCGACGCGGTGCGCGCCGATGACGCGCTCACCGAACGGCAGAAGCAGATCCTGCTGGACGTCTACGAGTCGTTCCGCCGCGAGAACTCCACACAGTCCACAGTAGAGGGGTCCAATGTGGACGGTGAACCGAGCCGAACGGGCCCCACATCTGAGGAGTGAGACACATGGTTGCGTTGCCGAAGACCGAGGACGTACGCAAGGACGTGCGCAAGGCGGGTGAGCACGCCGTCGAGGCCCTCCGCACGCCGCTGCTCGCGGCGCTGGGCGCGGGCGACCTGGCCACCCAGGCCGTGCGGGACGCCATGAACAAGACCCGGACCCGGGTCAACGAGGGCACCGGCGCCGCCAAGGACGCCGTCGACGAGCTGCCGCGTGACCTCGCCGGCGTTCGGGAGAAGCTGGACCCGGCCGAGCTGCGCAAGCTGGTCGACGAGTACACCGAGGCCGCGCAGAAGCTGTACCACAAGCTGGCCGACCAGGGTGAGGACACGCTGCACAAGCTGCGTGCCCAGCCACAGGTGCGCAAGGCGCTGGACCAGCTCGAGGAGGCCATCGCCACGCTGCAGGAGCGGGTCGGCGACGTCGCGGGTGACGCCCGCGAGCTGGCCGATGAGGTCCTGGCCAAGGTCACCCGCCAGACCCGCTCGGTCGGCGAGAAGACCGCCCGCCGCGCGGAGAAGACCGGCGCCGAGGCCGCCGAGGCGGTCGAGGAGGCCGGCGAGGACGTGGCCCGCGAGGTGCGCAGTGCCTCCCGCAAGGCCGCGAGCCGGACCGCCCCGAGCAAGCCCGCGACCACGCGGACCGGCAACACCCGCAAGACCAACGGCGCCGCCAAGAAGTAGGGCGTCCGCGATCTGGCCCCGGCACCCGCGTGCCGGGGCTTTCGCGTGCTGCGCGGTGATGTGACCTGGTCCGCTGGTCACTCGCGGCGGTTCGCACGTAGGCTGGGGACGTGCCGATGGAAGCGCTGCTGATAATGCGGATCATCGACTGGGCCGCCCTCCCGGTCGGCGCGTTCGCGTTCATCCACGCGTTGTTGCAGCGCCCGGACGCGTACGCGGCCATCGACCGGCTCACCAAGCCGGCCTGGCTCGGCATCACCGGCGGCGGCGCCGTGGCCCTGCTGATCTTCAGCTTCGCGGGGATCGGCTGGATCTTCTGGATCGCCGGTCTGGTCGCCACACTGGTCTACATCGTGGACATCCGGCCCAGGCTGATCGAGGTGCAGCGCGGCCAGCGCTGGTGACCGGTGCGTGGCACGGCGTTCCCGGCCACCGCAGTAGATTCGACGCGTGACCAGCTGGACCATTTCCGGAACCCTGACGGTCGAGCGTGCCCTCGACCGCCCCGATCTGCTCGCGGATCCGGTGGCGAAGGCGCTCGCCGCGCTGCCCGCCGACCACGCGGCGCGCCTCGGCGTCGCGGCCATCGACCCCGAACTGGCTGACACGGCCGCCTTCTGCGAGACCTACGGCTCCCCGCTCGAGGCGTCGGCCAACTGCGTGGTCGTCGCCGGCAAGCGCGCGGGCGAGGAGCGGGTCGCCGCGTGCCTGGTGCTCGCCACGACCCGTGCGGACGTGAACAACGTGGTGCGCAAGCGGCTGGACGTCCGGAAGGCGTCGTTCGTCCCGACGGAGCGGGCGGTCGAGCTGACAGGCATGGCGTACGGCGGGATCACGCCGCTCGGCCTTCCGGCTGGCTGGTCGCTGCTGCTGGACCCGGCGGTGGTGGCGGCACCCGAGCTCGTGATCGGCAGCGGGATCCGGGGAAGCAAGATCCTCGTTCCCGGGCCGACCCTCGCGGTGCTGCCGGGCGCCGAGGTCGTCGAGGGCCTGGGCCGCTGACACTCGCATCCGAGACCTGTCCACAGCCGCGCATCGGCGCCGGTTTTCCGTCGGTGGTCGCGAATACGCTGGAACGCGGGGGGCCCCGCGTGGCCGGGAGTTGTCCACAGGCCGTGGCTCGGGCCGCGGTTCGTGTCAGGGGTGCTCGGTACGCTGGATCTCGGGGGCCGGGGGCCATCCGTCAGTTGCCCAGCCGCTCGTGCAGTCGCGGGAAGACCTTCGCCACCTTCGCCGTCAGGTACTCGCCGTAAGTGCCCTCGAACGCGAGCGGGCTCGCGCCGTCCCAGCGCCGCGTCCCGTCCGGGTCGCGCGCGGCGCGGTCGGGCAGCGGCGGCACCCCCGCGGTGAAGTCCGGGTCCAGGAAGAACGGGAACGACAACCGGCTGCGGCCGCTGGTGTTGCGCACCCGGTGCGGGGTCGAGCGGTACCATCCGCCCGTCAGGCGCTCCAGCATGTCGCCGATGTTGCACACGAACGCATCCGGTAGGGGTGGCGCGTCGACCCAGCCGCCCGGTGTCCGTACCTGCAGACCGCCGTTGTCGTCCTGGGCGAGCAGGGTCAGCAGGCCGTAGTCCGTGTGCTCGCCGACGCCCCAGCCCGGTGCGTCCGGCGGCGCGGGCGGGTAGTGGAAGATCCGGAACAGCACCGTCGGGGACGCCGTGTAGCCGGTGGCGAAGTAGTCGGCGTCGAGGTCGAGGCTCAGGGCGATGCCGCGCAGCACGTTCTGGCCCACGGCCGTCATGAGGTCCAGGTACGACAGCACCACCGGCCGCAGCGCGGGCACCTGGCGCGGGAACAGGTTGGGGCCGTGCAGTGGCAGCGGGTGGCCGGCCGGCAGCTCGGTGCCGAGGTACAGCCCTTCCTTCAGGTCCCGCTCGCCGGAGGTCAGCTCGGCACCGACCGGGAAGTAGCCGCGCCATGCCCGCCCGCCGCGGGACATCTCGATCTCCCGCTTCGCCGCCTCAGACAGCGCGAAGAACTCGCGGCCGCGCGTGTCCAGCTCCTGGCGCAGCGACGCGGGCACGCCGTGGCCGGTGACGTAGAAGAAGCCCGTGTCGCGGCACGCGCGCTCGATCCCCGGCGCGGCCGCCGCCGGGGAGGAGATGTCGACGACCGGCAGTGTCGTCGGCGGAGTCATTGGAAGACCACGGTCTTGTTGCCGTGCACCAGGACCCGGTTCTCCAGGTGCCACCGCAGGCCCCGCGCCAGCACGCCCTTCTCGACGTCCCGGCCACGCCGCACTATGTCGGTGACCGTGTCCGCGTGCCCGACCCGGATCACGTCCTGCTCGATGATCGGGCCGGCGTCCAGCTCCGCGGTGACGTAGTGGCACGTCGCGCCGATCAGCTTCACGCCGCGGCGGTGCGCCTGGTGGTACGGCTTCGCGCCGACGAACGACGGCAGGAAGCTGTGGTGGATGTTGAGCGCCCGGCCGCTCCACGCCCCGCACAGGTCCGCAGGCACGATCTGCATGAACCTCGCCAGCACGATCGCGTGCGGCTCGCTCTCGTCGACCAGCGAGCGCAGCCGTGCGAACGCGGCGGGCTTGTCGTCGACGGTGAACGGCAGGTGGTGGAACGGGATCCCGTGCGCCTCGGTGATCGCCGCGAGGTTGGCGTGGTTGCCGATCACCGCGGGGATGTCGACGTCCAGCTCGCCGGAAGCGACGCGGCCCAGGATGTCGTAGAGGCAGTGGCCCTCCCTCGACACGAGGATCACCGCGCGCCGGCGCTCGGCGGTGTCCATGATCTGCCAGTCGCTGTCCTCGGCGAGCTCGGCGGCGATCGCGCCGAATCGCGTACGCAGCTCGTCGATGTCGGTCGGCACCGTGTCCGCGCTGATCTCCTGGCGGGTGAAGAACCAGCCGGTGTCCTGGTCGGTGTGGTACGCGGCTTCGACGATCAGGCAGCCGAGATCGGCGAGGAAGGTCGCGATGCGGGCGACGATGCCGACGCGGTCCGGGCAGCCGAAGGTGATCACGAAGCGGCGGCTCATGGCGTTCTCAGTGCCTCGACCAGGGCGCGGTCGCCGGTGACGATCGCCGTGCTGGGCCGGTGCCAGGCGGCCCGGTACACGGCGTCCGCGGTGCCGACCACCGAGGCGTCGGCGTCCGTGTCGCCGGCGGGTCCGACCTCGGGGACCTCGCCGTGCTTGAGCTGTACCAGCCACGCGCGGCCGGCGTCGGCGGCGTGGAAGAGGATCGTGCCCTCGGCCTCCGGGCGCTCGCGGTCCAGCCGGCGGGGGATCACCAGCGTGAGCAGCTCGTCGATCCCGTCGGCGGCGAGGTCGGGCTCGAACACCAGCGACGGAACGGCCGACGCCGCGGCCGAGCCGGCGGCGGCGTGCTCGGCGTCGAGGCGGTGGATCGCGGTCTCGTGCGCCTGGCGGCGCGCCCAGAAGCCGGCCGTGGACGCGGCGCGGGCGTCGAACACCCAGGCCGGCGCGTCGGGGCCCATCGTCCGCAGCTCGGCGAGCATGGTGCGGAGCGCGTCGTCCCACCACGGCAGCAGCGAGTCCCAGTCCTCGGGCGGGCGCTCCGCGCGGACGGTCTCCGCGCCTGGCTCGGCCCGCAGCGCCAGGACGACCCAGTTGTGCACCCTGGCGATGTGCCGGACGAGCCGCTGGACCGTCCACTCCGGACAGGTCGGCACCGCGGCGTCGGGACCGGCGGACACCGCCGCGGCCCGCAGTGCGCCCGCCTGACGCTGGACATGCTCGAGTTGGCTCGCGAAGTCCACGCGAGGAGGATAGTTGCCCGGTGCGCGCCGGCGCGCTGTTCACCGTCCCGGCCGGGAGATTTGCAGCTCTCCCGACCCGGTCGGGTACTAGTCGAGGCGGGTTCGCGCGTACTCGGCCATCGCCGCGCGCAGGAACTCCGCCAGCCGGGGGTCGGTCCGGTCGAAGTTGGCCCGGAACCTCGGGTCGTCGGCGTACAGGTCACCCAGACCCGTGTACGACTCCCGGTTCGGCGTCCAGTGCTGCGTGATCCACTGGTAATGATTCGCGATCACGTCCTGCACCTCGGCATCGGCCGGCTCGCGGCCGGCGTCGATCAGCTCGACCAGCGTGGTCAGCTGTGCCGCCCACTGGTCGCGCTGATCCTGCCACCACTGCTGCGGCTTGTCCTTCACCCGCGCGTTGGCGGCGTCCACGTGCTCGGCGCCCCACCGCTGCCGGGCCTCCTCGGTGAGCTCGGCCTGCTTGGCCGAGTCGAAGCCCTCGAACCAGTGGTCCATCGACTTGGCGGACACGGTTTCACCTCCCTCCAGATCTTTGATCGTGTGGGACACGGTGTCGGCCAGCCGCTGGAACCGGTCGCGCTCGGCGAGCAGCCACTTCTCGTGCAGCCGCAGCACCTCGACCTGGTCGCGCCCCTCGTGCATGATCTCGGCGATCGCGTCCAGGCCGACGCCCAGCTCGCGCATGACGAGGATCTGCTGGAGCCGCAACAGCTGCTCCCGCTCGTAGTAGCGGTACCCGTTCGCGCCGACCCACGCCGGCGGCAGCAGGCCGATCTCGTCGTAGTGCCGCAGGGTCCGGGACGTCACGTTCGACATCCGCGCCACCTGCGCGATCGACCACGCCATGATCGTTCTCCGTGTCCTGGCCGGGACTTTCCCGGCGCACGAACCACGGTAAAAGTTGACGTAGCGTCAAGGTCAAACCGAATGTGGTACCAACCACGCATGAGGGACCGACTTCGCCGTGCGCGGGCGAGTCTGCTCGGCCTGTCCGTCGGCGACGCATTCGGTGAGGTGCTCGGTGAGCGGCCGGACGACGCCGCGGCGCGCCGCCTGCCGCCCGGGCCGTGGCGGTGGACCGACGACACCGAGATGGCCTGTTCGATCGTGCGGGTGCTGGCCGAGCACGGCCGGCTCGACCCGGACGCGCTCGCGGAGAGCTTCGTCGACCACCACGACCCGGACCGCAACTACGGCTCGGGCGTCGACGCGATGATGCGCGAGGTCGGCCGCCGGCGCGTGTCGCTGCGGGTGCTCGCGACCGAGACGTTCGGCGGTTCCGGCTCGTGGGGCAACGGAGGCTCGATGCGGGTGGCGCCGCTCGGCGCGTGGTTCGCCGGCGACCCGGCCACCGCGGCGCGGCAGGCGGCGGAGTCGGCGCGGGTCACGCACACGCATCCGGATGGGGTCGCCGGCGCGGTCGCGACCGCGGTGGCCGCCTCGCTCGCGGCGAGCGGCGCTCCGGTCGGCGAGCTGTTCGCCGGGGTGCTGGCGCACACGCCACCGGGCACGGTCCGCGACGGCATCGAGGCGGCCACGACCATCGCCGACGCCGAGCCGGCCGCCGCGGCTCCGCCGAGCCCCAGGCGCCTGCGGCTCCGCCAGGGCATGAGGCTGCTGC
>NZ_JBOHGB010000205.1:0-10334 GCF_050699935.1 Actinophytocola sp. | reverse complement strand
GGCGAGGACGGCGTCGGGGTCGCCGAACCCGGACGGCGGCTCGCCCTCGACCGCGGCGAACAGGCTCGCGCCGAGCGAGTAGACGTCCGAGGGCGCCTTGGCCCCGCCGCCGTCGGCCACCTCGGGCGACACGTACGCGGCGGTGCCGCTGATCTTGCCGCTGCTGGTCATGGTCTGCGCGCGGTGGGCGGAGATGCCGTAGTCGGTCACCTTCGCCGTGCCCCTGGCGTCCACGAGGATGTTGTTGGGCGTGACGTCGCGATGCACCACGTCCGCGTCGTGGATGGCGGCGAGCGCGGCGGCGACCTGGACGCCGATCCAGGCGACCGCGCCGGGGTCGAGCGGGCCCTGCTCGCGCATGAGCACGCCGAGGTTCTTCGCCGGGAAGTACTCCATCACGAGCCAGGAGTCGTGCCCGTCGCCGACCACCCCGTGCACCCGGATGGCGCCCGGATGCCGCACCCGCGCGGCGACTGCCGCCTCACGTTCCAGCTCCGCGCGCACGGCCGGGCCCGCCGCGGAGTGCGGCCGCTTGAGCGCGACCCGCCGGCGTCCGTCCCCGCCCTCGTCCGCCTGCTCGTCCTCCGCGAGCCATACCAGGCCCGCTCCCCCGGAGCCGATGAGCTCCACCAGCCGGTAACGGTTCGCGATCAGCTGACCACTGCGCACGCACGGGATCCTAGGGGCGACCCAGCCGCCTCGGCGAGAGCCTGGGAAAGCTCCGGCGGACCTCAGCCGATCCCGGTGACCTCGACCAGCCACGCCTGCTCGGGCGCGAGGATCGGCGGGCGCAGACCCACCTCGGCGAGCACCCGGCCGGTCAGCACGCGCGGCAACCACGGCGTGGCGTTGCCGAGTGTCACCGGCGGGCCGGCCGGCTCGACGAGGTCCACCCGGTACTCGCGTGCCGGGTCCAGGCCGGGCAGGCGCATCGGGGCGGGGACGCCACGCGCGGACGTCCGCAGCTGGACGTAGGCGAACAGGCCGGCCGACCGGTCGGCGGCGACCACGCCGTGCACGTAAGCCGCCGGGTCCGGGTGGTCGGCGCGCACGACCTCGCCGGTGTGCAGCAGCCCGCGCATCCTTCGGTAGCAGGCGATCCCCGCGGCCAGACCGTCCAGTTCGGACGGCGCGGCGGACGCGATGTCCCACTCGATGCCGAAGTGGCCGAACAGCGCGGTCGCCAGGCGGAAGCCCAGGTGCTGGGTACGGCCGCTCGAGTGGACCGTCGGCGGGCCGACGTGCGCGCCGATCAGCTCCGGCGGCAGCAGCAGCGCGGTCCACCGCTGGATGGTCTGCCGCTCCAGCGCGTCGTTCGAGTCGCTCGTCCACACCCGGTCGGTGCGGGCCAGGATCTCCAGGTCCACCCGGGCACCGCCGGACGAGCAGCTCTCGATCTCGACGCCGGGGTGCCGGGCCCGCAGCTCGTCCAGCAGCCGGTACGCCGCGAGCGTCTGGCCGTGCACACCCGACCGTCCATTGTGGCCGGCCGCGACGAGGTCACGGTTGTGGTCCCACTTGACGAACGCGATGTCGTTGCCGGACAACAGCTCGTCGAGCCGCTCGAGGACGTACGCGTAGGCCTCCGGCACTTTCAGGTCCAGCACCTGCTGGTGGCGCGACCGCGGCGGCAGCACGCCGTCGCCCGGCCCGAGCACCCACTCCGGGTGTGCCCGGTACAGGTCGGAGTCCTCGTTGACCATCTCCGGCTCGACCCAGATGCCGAACTCCATGCCCAGGCCGGTCCCATACTCGATCAACGGCGTGAGCCCGTCCGGCCACACGGTCTCGTCGACGTACCAGTCCCCGAGCCCGGCCGTGTCGTCGCGGCGATGCCGGAACCAGCCGTCGTCGAGCACGAACCGCTCCACGCCGATCCGCGCGGCCACGTCCGCCAGGGCGCGCAGCCGGCCAAGGTCGTGGTCGAAGTACACGGCCTCCCACGTGTTGAGCACCACCGGCCGGGGCGTGGCCGGGTGGTTCGGCCGGGACCGCAGCCAGGTGTGGAACGCCGCGCTCAGCCCGTCGATCCCCTGTCCACTGTAGACGGCATAGAACCACGGCGACGCGTACTCCTCCCCCGGCGCGAGGATCACCTCGCCGGAGGCCAGCAGCTCGCCGCCGCCCAGCGTCGCGGTGCCCTCCGGCATCCGCTCCGCGTAGGTGACGTGGTTGCCGCTCCACGCCACGTGTAGGCCCCACACCTCGCCGTGGCGGAAGCCGAACCCCGCGGTGCCGGCCAGCAGCGCGAGCGTCGCGTCGTGCCCGGTGCGGCCGCGGCGGCTTTCCCGCGACCACGTGCCGAGGTCGAACGGCCGGCGCTGCGGGTGCCGCTCCCGCGCCCAATGGCCGGTCAGGTCGAGCAGCTCGGTAGCGTGCGCGGGCACCGGCAGTGCCGCCTCCAGACCGTCCACCGTGTACGGCTCGTCAGCGTCGTTGACCAGCCGCGAGCGCAGCCGCAGCACGCCGGAGTCGGTCAGCTCGACGGTGATCTCCAGGTACAGCAGGGCATCCGGGTCCTCGGCGACGATCCGCACCGACGACGCGCCGGTCCGCAGGTCCGACACGCGGAACGAGGTCACCCAGGACCGGCCGGCCCGGCTGCCACGCAGCCCCGGCCGGCCCTGGTAGCCGCGAACCGCCTCCGGCAACAGCGCCACCGGCACCGGCGCGTCCGGCGTGGTGGGCGCGGCCGGCGCCACCGCGGTGTCGGCCAGGACGAGCAGGTCCTCCTCGGACAGCTCGCCCAGCGGCGCGCCCCAGTGCACCACGACCGGCAGGCCACCGCCGCGGGCGTCGAGGACCAGGCTCACGGTGCCCGTGGCCAGCTGGACGACCGTCATCCCTTCGTCGCCCCCAGGGTCAGGCCGGCCCGCAGGTGCCGCTGGAGCAGGAAGAAGATCACCAGCGTGGGGATCGCCACGATCACCGAGCCGGCCGACAGGAGGTTGTAGTCGGTGAAGAACTGGCCCCGCAGGTTCTGCAGCGAGCTCGTCACCGGCAGCTTGTCGCCGGTGCGCATGAACGCGACGGCCCAGAAGAAGTCGTTGTACACCCAGGTGACCTGCAGCACCGACAGGGCCGCCAGCGCCGGACGGCACAGCGGCAGCACGATCTGCCAGTACTGGCGCACCACCCCGGCACCGTCGACCTGGGCCGACTCGTACAGCTCGCGCGGCAGCGTCTTCATGTAGTTGGCGAGCACGAACGTGCAGAACCCGGTCTGGAACGCGATGTTCACCGCGATCACGGCGTAGTAGGTGTCGTAGAGCGTGCCGGAGTCGCTGAACCAGAACGGCACCTCGATGTTGAGGAACAACCGGAACAGCGGCACCAGCAATGCCTGCTGCGGCAGCAGGTTCGCCGCGGTGAACAGGGCGAGCAGGGGGAGGTTGAGCTTGAAGCTGAACCGCGCCAGTACGAACGCCACCGACGACGCGAGCAGCAGCGTGATCACGACGGACGGGATCACGATGATCGCGGTGTTGGTGAACGTCTGGGCGAAGTTGCCGCGCGCCCACGCCTGCACGTAGTTCTCGAACGTGAACCCGCCGACCGAGAAGTAGCCGTTCAGTGAGGTGTAGTCGTAGTCGCGCAGCGAGTTGTAGACCGCCCAGGCGATCGGGAAGATCCAGCCGACGGCCATGACCGTCAGGAACACCCGCAGCACCACGCGGGCGGGGGTGACCGGCATCCGCCGCCGGGTCGGGACCCGTGCCTTTGGGCCCGTCTGTCCGGTGTGGACCGTCTGCATGGTCATCGGCTCGGTCATCGTCTCTGCTCCCGCATCACCTGCAGCAGGTAGATCGCGATGAAGACGGTCGAGATGACGATCATGAACGTGGCGAGCGCGGAGCCGAAGCCGACCCGGCTCGCCTCGCCGATGACGTTCTGCGTCACCAGGGTCGAGATCAGCTCCAGGCCGTTGCGACCCTTGTTGATCACCCAGGCGATGTCGAACGCACGCAGCGACTCGATCACGGTGATCACCACGACGATGACGTTCACCGGACGCATCACCGGCCACACGACCTGGAGGAACGTTCGTACCTCGCCGGCGCCGTCGACCGCGGCCGCCTCACGCAGCGCGGGGTCGACGGCCTTCAGCCCGGCCAGGTACAGCAGCATGATGTAGCCGGTGTGCCGCCAGCTGGCCGCGACCAGCACCGCCCACAGGTTGATGTCCGGGTCACCGAACCAGTCGGTCTTCGAACCGAGCACCTCGTTCAGCAGGCCCTGGTCGCGGGAGTAGATCAGCTGCCAGATGAAGCCGACCAGCGCGAGCGAGAGCACGACCGGCATGAAGAAGACGCTCTGGTAGATCCGGCTGCCGCGCAGCTCCCGGTCGAGCACCACCGCGAGCAGCATGCCGAGCAGGGTCGGCCCGAGGAAGAACACGACCAGCCAGATGATGTTGTGCTGGATGGCCGGCACGAACGGCGGGTAGTTCGAGGTGACGTTCTCGTAGTTCTCCATGCCGACGAAGTCGATGTCGCGGATGTTGCCGATGCCGTTCCAGTCCGTGAAGGACAGCAGGATCGTCCCGATCGCCGGACCCCACACGAGACCGACCACGACCAGGGTCGGGATAGCCACCATGAGCGCGACGATCAGCCGGTCGGCTCCGCCTCCCCGGATCTTTCCTGTTCCGCCTCCCCGGATTTTGCCCCTTCTGGTCGCTTTGGGTTGGTGCCGTGCGGTTGGGTGCGTACCGGTGGCTGGGTTACGTCCCGTTCCCCTTAGGTGCGGTTGGCGGCCACTCGGCTCACGCCCGATCATCGGGTCAACCTCCGAAGATCGGGGGCGGTTGGCTGCCACTCGGCTCACGCCCTGTCATCGGGTCAGCCTCCGAAGATCGAGTTCTTCTGGTCCTCGATGCTCTTGGTCAGCCCGTCGATGTCGTTCGGCTCGCGGATGAACTGTTGCAGCGACGGGATCATCACGGTGGACGCGAAGTCCGGCCGGGTGTCGCGGTCGAGGAACTGCGAGATCGACTTGGCTTGGCTCACCAGCTCCTCGCCCTTCTTCTGCAGCGCGTTGTAGCCGCTGGTGTCCGCGTCGTCGTGCGCGCCGATGTTGTTCGGGTCGACCTCGAGGTAGGCGTCCTCGGCCTCGGGCGAGCCGATGAAGCGGAGCAGGTCCCTGGCGCCGGTCTCGTTGCGTGGGCGGGGCGCCATCATGACGCCGTCGATCGGCGCCTCGACCGCGTCGGTGCCGATCGCGGGGTCGACCTCGGGGAACGGGAAGAAGTCGAGGTCGTCCCGCTCGGGGCCCTCGGGGAACTGCTGGCCGACGAACATGCCGAGCAGGTACATCCCGCTTTCCTTGCGCAGCAACGACTGTGCTGCCTCCTGCCAGGTGCGACCGAGGGCGTCCGGCTGGTGCAGCGGCAGCAGGCCCCGCCACGTGTCGAACACGGTCTTGACCTCCGGTGAGTTCCACGCCTGTTCGCCGGCCATCAGCCGGAGGTGGAAGTCGTAGCCGTTGATGCGCATGTTCAGGTAGTCGAAGGTGCCCATCGCCGGCCAGCCGTCGGAGTCGCCGAACGCGATCGGGACCAAACCGTCGGTCCTCATCTGGCCGGCGAGCCGCGTGAATTGGTCCAAAGTGGTCGGTTGCTCGTAGCCCCGCTCCCGCCACACGCTCTTCCGGTAGAAGAGGGCCCACGGGTAGTAGTAGATCGGCACGAAGTACTGCTTGCCGTCCTTGCCGGTCGACTGCTGTTTCATCGCGTCGGAGAAGCCGCCGCCGATGTCGGACCAGACGTCGCTGATGTCGCCGGCCAGGCCCTGCTCGGCGAAGAACTGCATCCGGTTGCCGGCGAACCAGCCGAACACGTCGTCGGGCCCGCCCTGCAGGTAGTTGTTGATGTTCTCCTGGAAGGAGTTGTGCTCGACCGTGTTGATGGAGACCTTGCCCTTGCCGTAGGCGTCCATCATGGCCTGGATGCCCTTCTTGGGCACCTCGTCGGACCAGTTCGACCCGAACGTCACCAGTCCCCCGTCGCCACCGCCACCGCCACCGCCGGAGCCGTCACCGCATCCGGACAGGGCGGGTACGCCGGCCAGGGCGCCGGCGCCGAGCATCCCCTTCAACAAGGTCCGTCGTCTGATGGCCATGGCGGACACGCCGCCGGCGCCGTGGGATCGAGGGCTCAACATCGTCGCGCCTCCTCAGAGGGACCGGCAAAAACTCAACAGTTGTGAACGCGACCTCTCAGAATCGAAACCTTGTCTAACTCTAGGTAGGCCTGTCAAGGGGTCCGACCTCAACCCGTGTCCAGATCGTGACAAGCTCGATGGACGTCCGCGTGTCCTGCGGCCTCCGACAATCACCCTGGGCAGAGGTCAGATCTCTGACGGCACAAGTCATGCGCTGTGCAGACTTGCCGCTTTCTGTTGCTCGCGGCCACCCGACGCGAGCCGGCTTCGCGTCCACACTGGACACTCCCGGCGTGGCGCGCCAGGCGCGTCACGCCGGATGTTCGATTGAGTTGGTTTATGATTGAATGTCGCTCGATTCGGGTGTCTCCACAGGTTGGGAGAGGCGATGCTGGCAGCGGAGAGGCAGGCCCGGATCGTTGAGGAGATCCACAAGCGGGGCGCCGTGCGGGTCATCGAGTTCGCCCAGATGCTGGGGGTCTCCGACATGACGATCCGGCGGGACCTGGACGCGCTCGCGCAGCAGGGTCTGCTGGACAAGGTGCACGGGGGCGCGACGCGGCGCTCGGCATCGACCGAGGAGCCCGGGTTCGAGGC
This sequence comes from Actinophytocola sp., assembly GCF_050699935.1. Taxonomy (NCBI): domain Bacteria; kingdom Bacillati; phylum Actinomycetota; class Actinomycetes; order Pseudonocardiales; family Pseudonocardiaceae; genus Actinophytocola; species Actinophytocola sp. Next base: position 3,576 of record NZ_JBOHGB010000205.1, on the reverse strand, counting down.
GAAGTCGTTGCGCCAGCAGCCGGAGAAGGACGCCATCGCCAAGGCCGCGGCCGAGCTGGTCTCGCCCGGCACCGCGGTCGGCCTGTCCGCCGGCACCACCACGTGGGCGCTCGCACACGCGCTGCGTGGGGTCGACGGGCTCACGGTCGTCACGAACTCGATGCGCATCGCCGACGTGCTGCACGCCCGGCCCTCGACCGACCAGCACGTCGTCGTGGTCGGCGGCGTGCGTACCCCGTCGGACGCGCTCGTCGGGCCGATCGCGGTGTCCGCGCTCGCGCAGCTGCACCTGGACCTCGTGTTCCTCGGCGTGCACGGGATGGCCGAGACGGCCGGGTTCACCACGCCGAACCTCCTCGAGGCGGACACCGACCGCGCGCTGGTCAAGGCCGGCCGCCGGCTCGTGGTGCTCGCCGACCACACGAAGTGGGGCACGGTCGGGCTGTCCACGATCGCGCAGCTCTCCGACGCCGACGTCGTGATCTGCGACGACGGGCTGCCCGAGGAGGCGCGGGCGACGCTGGCCGAGCACGTCGAGGAGGTCCGGCTGGTTCCGGTCGGCGAGGCGAGCCGGTGAAGAGGACGACCGCGATGCTCGCGGACGGTCGCGAGATCATCTACTTCGACCACGACGACGCGCCGCCGCGCGAGCGGCACGACCCACGGCCACTGGACGAGGTGTCGACCGCGTCGCAGATGCGCCACGACCCGGTGCTGGGCGAGTGGGTCATGCTCGCCTCGCACCGCCAGCACCGGACCTACCAGCCGCCCGCGGACGAGTGCCCGCTGTGCCCGTCGCGGGGTGGGCGGCACACCGAGATCCCGGCCTCGGACTACGACGTGGTGGTGTTCGAGAACCGGTTCCCCAGCCTGTCGACGCACGCGTCGGGTGGGGTGGCGACGGACCTGCCGCCGCTCGTCGAGTCGGCGCCAGCGGTCGGGCGCTGCGAGGTCGTGTGCTTCACAAGTGACCACGAGGCGGCGTTCGCGACGCTGAAGCCCGAGCACGCGCGGCTCGTGGTGGAGGCGTGGGCGGACCGCACGGCGCGGCTGTCCGAGCTGCCCGGAGTGGCGCAGGTGTTCTGCTTCGAGAACCGCGGCGCGGCGATCGGGGTGACGCTGGCGCACCCGCACGGGCAGATCTACGCCTACCCCTTCGTCACCCCGCGGACCCGCCAGATGCTGGACAACGCGGCGGCCCACGCGAAGCGGACGGGCCGCAACCTGTTCGCCGACGTCCTGGCCGGCGAGCGCGCGTCGGGCGACCGCGTGGTGGCGGCGTCCGCGCGGTGGACGGCGTTCGTCCCGGCGGCGGCGCGCTGGCCGGTCGAGGTGCACGTGTACCCGCACCGGCACGTCCCGGACCTCCCCGCGCTGACCGACGACGAGCGGGACGACTTCGTGCACCTGTACCTGAACGTGCTGGGCCGCCTGGACGCGCTGTACGACCAGCCGCTGCCGTTCGTGGCGGCCTGGCACCAGGCACCATCGGGGCCGGGCCGCGAGCTCGGGTACCTGCACCTGCAGATCACGAGCATCCAGCGGGCGGCGGACAAGCTGAAGTACCTCGCGGGCTCGGAGGCGGCGATGGGCGCGTTCATCACCGACATACTTCCCGAGGACGTCGCGCAGCGCCTGCGCGACCTGCCGCCCCGGTAGGCTGGCCTCTCCGAATTCGTTGCTCTATAAGCAACTTGGCGCGCTCAGTGCAACAGTGGAGTACCGTCTGGTCGTTCGCACCGGAACGCGGCTGCGGCCACCCCGCGCCGCCCCCTGAAGGAGCCTACCCATGGCCTTTCCGTCCGACCTGGAGATCGCGCGAGGCGCGAAACTCAAGCCGATCGACGACCTCGCGGGTGACATGGGCCTGCCCGCCCGCATGCTGGAGCCCTACGGACGGGACGTGATGAAGATCGGCCTGGGCGCGATCGACGCGCTCGCCGACGTGCCGAAGGCCAAGTACGTCCTCGTCAGCGCGATCACACCGACCCCGCTGGGCGAGGGCAAGACGACCACCACGGTCGGCCTCGGCCAGGGCTTCAAGCACCTCGGAAAGCAGGCCACGGTGGCGATCCGGCAGCCGTCGATGGGCCCGACGCTCGGCATCAAGGGCGGCGCGGCCGGCGGCGGCTACAGCCAGGTCGTGCCGATGGAGCTGCTGAACCTGCACCTGACCGGCGACATGCACGCGGTCACCGCGGCGCACAACCTGCTCGCCGCGATGGTCGACAACCACCTGCACCAGGGCAACGCGCGCGGGCTGGACCTGTCCGAGATCACCTGGCGGCGCGTGCTCGACATGAACGACCGGGCGCTGCGCAACATCGTGGTCGGGCTCGGCGCGAAGGCGGACGGGGTGACCCGGCAGACGGGCTTCGACATCACGGCCGCATCCGAGGTGATGGCCGCGCTGGCGCTGACCACCGGGCTCGAGGACCTGCGGGCGCGGCTGGGCCGGATCGTCGTCGGCTACACGCGCTCCGGCGAGCCGGTGACGGCCGAGGAGATCGAGGCGGCCGGCGCGATGACCGTGCTGCTACGCGAGGCCATCAAGCCGAACCTGATGCAGACGCTGGAGAACACGCCGGTTCTGGTCCACTGTGGACCGTTCGGCAACATCGCGACCGGCAACTCGTCGGTCGTGGCGGACCTGGTCGGGATCCGGTGCGGGGACTACCTGATCACCGAGGCCGGCTTCGGCGCGGACATGGGCGCGGAGCGGTTCTTCAACATCAAGTGCCGGGTCTCGGGCCAGCAGCCGGACGCGGCGGTGCTCGTGGCGACCGTCCGCGCGCTCAAGGCCCACTCCGGCAAGTTCCGGATCGTCGCCGGCAAGCCGCTGCCCGAGGCCCTGCTCGCGGAGAGCCCGGACGACGTGCACGCCGGCGCGGCGAACCTGCGCAAGCAGATCGAGAACATCCGGATGCACGGCGTCTCGCCGGTGGTCTGCGTCAACGCGTTCCCGACCGACCACCCGTCCGAGCACGCGGCGATCCGCGAGGTGGCCGAGGCGATGGGCGCGCGCGTGGCGGTGAGCACGCACTTCGCCGACGGCGGCGCGGGCGCGGCCGAGCTCGCGGAGGCCGTCGCGGAGGCCGCCGAGGAGCCCACGGAGTTCCAGTTCCTCTACCCGTCGGCGGTCCCGCTGCGGGAGAAGATCGAGACGATCGCGACGCGGGTCTACGGCGCGGACGGCGTCTCCTACACCCCGACGGCCCGAAAGCAGCTGGACACCTACGAGCGCAACGGCTTCGGCGAGCTGCCGGTGTGCATGGCGAAGACGCACCTGTCGATCTCCTCGGACCCGAAGCTGCTGGGCGCGCCCACCGGGTGGACGCTGCCGGTGCGGGAGGTCCGCGCCTCGGTCGGGGCCGGCTTCGTGTACCCGATCTGCGGTGACATGCGGACGATGCCGGGCCTGGGCTCCGCACCGGCCGCGACCCGCATCGACCTGGACGCGGACGGGGAGATCGTCGGCCTATCCTGAGCCGCTTATGGAGTCCGTGTTGCACCTGTCCGTGGGTGGCCTGCTCGAGCGCGTGGCCGCCCGCACGCCGGCGCCGGGCGGCGGCGGGG
>NZ_JBOHGB010000204.1:0-10379 GCF_050699935.1 Actinophytocola sp. | reverse complement strand
GGCCGAGCGGGCCGAGCGGGCCGAGCGGGCCGTGGACCGGGCCGCCGCGAAGGGGGCGCGGATGCCACCCGCCGAGCTGCTCGCCGGCTGGCGGCTCGGGCGCGAGGAGCTGGCCGGCGCCCTCGAACGGGTGCCGGACGGGACCAAGCTGCTCTGGTACGGCCCGCCGATGTCGGCCGCCTCCATGGTCACCGCCCGGATGATGGAGACCTGGGCGCACGGCTACGACATCGCCGACGCGCTCGACGTGCGGCGCGAGCCGACCGGGCGGCTGCGCCACGTCGCGCACATCGCGGTGCGCGCCCGCGACTTCGCCTTCGGCACGCGCGGGCTCACCCCGCCCGCCGAGCCGTTTCGGGTCGAGCTGGCCGGACCGGGCGGCGAGGCGTGGACGTGGGGACCGGCCGAGGCGGCGCAGCGGGTCACCGGGCCGGCGTTGGACTTCTGCCTGCTCGCCACCCAGCGCGTCCACCGCGCGGACACCGCACTCGCGGCGACCGGCGCGGACGCGGACCGCTGGCTCGACATCGCGCAGGCCTTCGCCGGGCCACCGGGTGTCGGGCGCGACGTGGGGAGCAGGGCATGATCCGCATCGGGAACGCCTCGGGGTTCTACGGGGACCGGTTCGCCGCGCTGAAGGAGATGCTCACCGGCGGCGAGCTGGACGTCCTCACCGGCGACTACCTCGCCGAGCTGACCATGCTGATCCTCGGCCGCGACCGCATGAAGGACCCCGACCGCGGCTACGCCCGCACGTTTCTGCGCCAGCTCGAAGAGGGCCTCGGGCTCGCCGTCGACAAGGGCGTCACGATCGTCACGAACGCCGGCGGACTCAACCCGGCCGGCCTCGCGCGGGCGGTCCGCGAGCTGGCCGAGCGGACCGGGCTCGACGTCAAGGTGTCCCATGTGGAGGGTGACGACCTGCTGGCCCGCGGCTTCGAGGGCGCGCTCACGGCCAACGCCTACCTCGGCTGCTGGGGGATCGTCGAGTGCCTGAACGCGGGCGCGGACGTCGTGGTCACCGGCCGGGTCACCGACGCCTCGCTCGTGGTCGGCCCGGCGGCCGCGCACCACGGCTGGGGCCGCGACGACTTCGACGCGCTCGCCGGTGCCACGGTCGCGGGCCACGTCATCGAGTGCGGCACCCAGGCGACCGGCGGCAACTTCGCGTTCTTCACCGAGCTCGCCGACCTCGCCTACCCCGGCTTCCCGATCGCCGAGATCGACGCCGACGGGTCGGCGGTCATCACGAAGCACGCGGGTACCGGCGGCGCGGTCACCGTGGAGACCGTCACGGCCCAGCTGCTGTACGAGATCGGCGGCCCGCGCTACCTCGGACCGGACGTCACCAGCCGGTTCGACACGATCGAGCTGGCCGGAGCCGGCCCGGACCGGGTCGGGATCAGCGGGGTGCGGGGGGAGGCACCGCCCGAGACGGTCAAGGTCTGCGTCAACACCCTCGACGGGTTCCGCAACAGCATGACGTTCGTCCTGTGTGGACTCGACATCGAGGCGAAGGCCGCACTGGCCCGCCGCCAGCTCACCGACGCGGTCGGCGCCGAGGGTCTGCACTGGACACTCGCGCGGACCGACCACGAGGACGCGGAGACCGAGCAAACGGCCAGCGCACTGCTGCACGTCACGATCAAGACCCCGGATCCCCAGCGCGCCAAGGCGTTCTCCCGGGCGTCGGTGGAGCTGGCGCTGGCGTCGTACCCGGGCTTCACGCTCACCTCGCCACCCGCCGACGGCACTCCGGTCGGCGTCTACCGCCCCGAGTACGTGCCCCAGCAGTCGATCGAACAGGTCGCCGTCCTCCCCAACGGCGAACGCCGCCCGATCCCCCCACCCCCCAACCTCGCGAGTCCAACACTCCCGACCCGCGAGTCCAACGCCGCGGACGCGCGAGTTCAACATTCCGGACCGACCCGCCGGGTCCCGCTCGGCACGATCGCCGGCGCGCGGTCCGGCGACAAGGGTGGTGACGCGAACCTCGGCGTGTGGGTCCGCGACCCGGCGGCCTACCCGTGGCTGGCACGCGAGCTGACCACCGACCGGCTGCGTGAGCTGCTGCCGGAGGCCAAGGACCTGGACATCGAGCGGCACCCGCTGCCCAACCTCGACGCGGTCAACTTCGTGCTGCACGGCCTGCTCGGCCAGGGGGTGGCCGCGTCCACCCGGTTCGACCCGCAGGCCAAGTCGCTCGGCGAGTGGCTGCGGTCCCGGCTCGTCGACGTCCCGGAGGCTCTCCTGTGAGCGACCGCATGACAGACCCCTTCGACACCCCGGAGCGGCGGGCCCTGCGCGAGACGACCAGACGGTTCGTGGAGAAGGAGGTCATCCCGCACCTCGACGAGTGGGAGCGGGCCGGCGAGCTGCCCCGTGAGCTGCACCGCAAGGCCGGCGAGCTGGGCCTGCTCGGCGCGTCGTTCCCGGAGGCGGCCGGCGGCGGGGGCGGCGACGTCGTCGACGCCATGACCATCACCGAGGAGATCCACTACGCGGGCGGCTCGGGCGGCCTCGTGGCCGGCCTGTTCACCTCGGGCATCGCGCTGCCGCACATCGCGCACGCGGGCGATCCCGCGCAGATCGAGCGCTGGGTGCGGCCCACCCTCGCCGGCGAGCTGGTCGGCTCGCTCGCGGTCACCGAGCCCGACGGCGGCTCGGACGTCGCGAACGTGCGCACCACGGCCAAGCGAGACGGCGACCACTACGTCGTCAACGGCGCCAAGACGTTCATCACCTCCGGCACCCGGGCCGACTTCGTCACCACGGTCGTGCGCACCGGCGACGCGGGCGCGCACGGCCTGTCGCTGCTGGTCGTGGAGAAGGGCACGCCGGGGTTCACTGTCACCCGCAAGCTCGACAAGATGGGCTGGCTATGCTCCGACACCGCCGAGCTGTCCTATGTGGACGCACGGGTGCCGGTGGCGAACCTCGTCGGCGCGGAGGGCGAGGGGTTCGCCCAGGTCGCCACCCACTTCGTCAGCGAGCGGCTCGCCCTCGCCGCCCAGGCCTACGCCACCGCGCAGCGCGCGCTGGACCTGACCGCCGGGTGGTGCCGGCTGCGCGAGACGTTCGGCCGGCCGCTGATCTCCCGCCAGGTCGTGCAGCACAAGCTGACCGAGATGGCCCGCCGGACCGACGTCGCCCGCACCTACGCCCGCCACGTCGCCGTCCGCCACACGTGGGGCGAGCCGGTCGTCGCCGAGGCCTGCTTCGCGAAGAACACCGCGGTCGAGGCCGGCGAGTGGGTCGTCAACGAGGCCGTCCAGCTCCACGGCGGACTGGGATACATGCGGGAGTCCGAAGTGGAGCGGCACTACCGGGACATCCGGATCCTCGGCATCGGCGGCGGCACCACCGAGATCCTCACCGGACTGGCCGCGAAGGTCCTCGGGTATACCCGCCAGGAAGGCGTCCTTCACGGCGCCCAACGTCAGGAAGGCGTCCTTGCTGGCACGTCGCGGAGGGACGAGCGGACGTGACCATGCTGCGCTCCACAGTGGACACCAGCACCGCCGAGTTCGGAGCGAACCGGGAGGCGATGCTCGCCAAGCTCGCCGAGATCGAGGCCGAGCACGCCAAGGCGGTCGCGGGCGGCGGCGAGAAGTACGTCGACCGGCACCGCCAGCGCGGCAAGATGCTGGTCCGGGAGCGCATCGAGCTGCTGCTCGACCCGGACTCGCCCTTCCTCGAGCTGTCCCCGCTCGCCGCGTGGGGCAGCGACTACCGGGTAGGCGCCAGCGTGGTCACCGGCATCGGCGTGGTCGAGGGCGTCGAGTGCATGGTCAGCGGGAGCGACCCGACCGTCAAGGGCGGCGCGAGCAACCCGTGGACGGCGAAGAAGTCCTACCGTGCGGCCGACATCGCCGCGCAGAACCGGCTCCCGGCCATCCACCTGGTCGAGTCGGGCGGCGCGGACCTGCCGACGCAGAAGGAGATCTTCATCCCGGGCGGGCGGATCTTCCGTGACCTGACCCGCGCGTCGGCCGCCCGGATCCCGACCGTGGCGCTCGTGTTCGGCAACTCCACTGCCGGCGGCGCGTACCTGCCGGGCATGTCCGACTACGTGGTGATGGTCAAGGAACGCGCAAAGGTGTTCCTCGGCGGCCCGCCGCTGGTGAAGATGGCGACCGGCGAGGAGTCCGACGACGAGTCGCTCGGCGGCGCGGAGATGCACGCCCGCACGTCCGGCCTCGCCGACTACCTGGCCGAGGACGAGCGGGACGCGATCCGCATCGGCCGGCGGATCGTGGCGCGGCTGAACTGGCGCAAGCAGGGTCCCGCACCGGCCAACGACTACGCCGAGCCCGAGTACGACGCGGCGGACCTGCTCGGCATCGTGCCCACCGACCTCAAGGTGCCGTTCGACCCGCGTGAGGTGATCGCCCGCGTCGTGGACGGCTCGGACTTCGACGAGTTCAAGCCGTTGTACGGCACCAGCCTGGTCACCGGCTGGGCGCGGGTCCACGGCTACCCGGTCGGCATCCTCGCCAACGCGCGCGGGGTGCTGTTCAGCGAGGAGTCGCAGAAGGCCGCGCAGTTCATCCAGCTGGCCAACCAGATCGACACGCCGCTGCTGTTCCTGCACAACACGACCGGGTACATGGTCGGCAAGGAGTACGAGCAGGGCGGCATCATCAAGCACGGCGCCATGATGATCAACGCGGTGTCCAACTCGACGGTCCCGCACATCTCGATCCTCATGGGAGCGTCCTACGGCGCGGGGCACTATGGCATGTGTGGGCGGGCGTACGACCCGCGGTACCTGTTTGCCTGGCCGAGCGCGAAGTCCGCGGTGATGGGCCCGCAGCAGCTCGCCGGCGTGCTGTCCATCGTGGCCCGGCAGGCGGCGGCGAGCCGCGGTCAGGAGTACAGCGAGGAGCAGGACCTGGCCATGCGCACGATGGTGGAGAACCAGATCGAGGCCGAGTCCCTGCCGACGTTCCTGTCCGGCATGCTCTACGACGACGGCATCATCGACCCGCGGGACACCCGGACCGTGCTCGGCATCTGCCTGTCGACCATCCACAACGGACCGATCAGTGGCGCCGGCGGCTTCGGCGTCTTCCGGATGTGAGGGCCGTGATCACGTCATTGCTCGTCGCCAACCGGGGTGAGATCGCCCGCCGGGTGTTCCGCACGTGCCGCTCGCTGGGCATCTCGACCGTCGCGGTGCACTCCGACGCGGATGCCACCGCCGCGCACGTGCGTGAGGCCGACGCCGCCGTGCCGCTGCCCGGCACCGCGTCCGCCGACACGTACCTGCGGGCGGACCTGCTGGTCGCGGCGGCCCGCGAGTCCGGCGCGGACGCCGTGCACCCCGGATACGGCTTCCTGTCGGAGAACGCGGCCTTCGCCCGTGCGGTGCTCGGCGCCGGTCTGACCTGGGTCGGCCCGCCGCCGGGGGCCATCGAGTCGATGGGCTCGAAGATCGAGGCCAAGCGGCTCATGGCCGGGGCGGGCGTGCCCGTGCTGTCCGAACTGGACCCGGCGGCGATCACGGCGGCGGACCTGCCGGTGCTGGTGAAGGCGTCCGCGGGCGGCGGCGGTCGGGGGATGCGGGTGGTCCGCACGCTCGGCGAGCTGGCGTCCCAGGTGGACGATGCGCGGTCCGAGGCGGTCGCCGCGTTCGGCGACGGCGCGGTGTTCTGCGAGCCGTACCTGGAGACCGGGCGGCACATCGAGGTGCAGGTGCTGTGCGACGCGCATGGCACGGTGTGGGCGGTCGGCGAGCGGGAGTGCTCGATCCAGCGGCGCCACCAGAAGGTCGTGGAGGAGTCGCCATCGCCGCTCGTGGCGCGCGTCGCCGGGATGCGTGACGAGCTGTTCGCCGCCGCCCGCAACGCGGCCAAGGCCATCGGCTATGTCGGCGCCGGGACCGTGGAGTTCCTCGCCGACTCCGACGGCCGCTTCTACTTCCTGGAGATGAACACCCGCCTGCAGGTCGAGCACCCCGTCACCGAGTGCGTCACCGGCCTGGACCTGGTGGAGCTGCAGCTGAGTGTCGCGGAGGGACGGTCGCTGCCGGCCGGCCCGCCGGAGCCGCGCGGGCACGCGATCGAGGTCCGGCTCTATGCCGAGGACCCCGCCGAGGGCTGGCGCCCGGCGAGCGGCACGCTGCACCGGTTCGACGTCCCTTCGGTGGCGGCCGAGTTCGTCCCGCTGGCGAAGGGGATTCGGCTCGACTCGGGCGTGGCGAGCGGCGAGGTGGTGAGCCCGTACTACGACCCGATGCTCGCCAAGGTGATCTCGGTGGCGTCCACTCGCGACGCCGCCGCCCGCGCGCTCGCCGCCACGCTTACCCGTGCCCGCGTTCACGGCGTCACCACGAACCGCGACCTGCTCGTGCGGATCCTGACCCATCCGGCCTTCCTCGCCGGCGACACCGATACGGCGTTCCTCGACCGGCACGGCCTCGACACGCTGGCCGCGCCGCTGGCGTCCGAGGAGACCGTGCGGCTCTCGGTGCTGGCCGCCGCCCTGGCCGACGCCGCCGCGAACCGGGCGGGCGCGACGGTGTTGGGTCGGATTCCCAGCGGCTGGCGCAACGTCGTCGCCGGGCCTCAGGTCAAGACCTACCGGGCCGGCGGTGACGAGCACGAGGTCCGCTACCGCCTCACCAGGACCGGGCTGGATGGGCCCGAGGGGGTCCGGCTGGTCGAGGCCACCCCCGGGTCGGTCGTGCTCGACGTCGACGGCGTGCGCCGCCGGTTCGAGGTCGCCGCGTACCCCGGTCTGTCCTGTGTAGACTCTTCGCTCGGCTCGGTGGCACTGACCCCGGTCGAGCGGTTCGCCGACCCGGCCGCTCAGGTCGCCGCCGGGTCGCTGCTCGCGCCCATGCCCGGCACGGTCGTCCGGGTCGCGGTCGAGCGGGGCGCGACGGTGACCGAGGGACAGCCGCTGCTGTGGCTGGAGGCCATGAAGATGCAGCATCAGATCAACGCCCCGGCCGACGGTGTGGTCACCGAGCTCGGCGTCGGCGCGGGGGACCAGGTCGAGGTCGGCCGCGTGCTGGCGGTCGTGAGTGCCGAGGGGGAGTCGTGAGCGGGAGTGCCGGAGCCTGGAAGGACGCCTTCCGGACACTGGACGCCCGGAAGGACGCCTTCCGGGCATTGGCGGCCGGCCATGAGTGCCGGGAGCAGCGGAGGAGCGAACCATGAACACGGCCATGAACGCCTACCTCGAGTCCGAGGAGCGGCAGGCGCTGCGGGCGGCGGTCGCTGACCTGGGCAGGCGCTACGGCGGCGAGTGGTTCCGGCGCAAGGCCCGCGGCGGCGAGAAGACCACCGAGCTGTGGGACGAGGCCGGCAAGCTCGGCTACCTCGGCGTGAACGTGCCCGAGGAGTACGGCGGCGGGGGCGGCGACATCGGCGACCTGGCCGCGGTGGCCGAGGAGCTGGCGGCGCAGGGTTGCGGCCTGCTGCTGATGGTCGTATCGCCGGCCATCTGCGCGACGATCATCACTCGCTACGGCACCGAGGACCAGAAGCGGACCTGGCTGCCGCGGTTCGCGGACGGCTCGCTGCGCATGGCGTTCGCGATCACCGAGCCGGACGCCGGGTCCAACGCCCACAAGCTGACCACCACCGCCCGCCGCGACGGTGACGGCTGGGTCCTCAATGGACGGAAGGTGTTCATCTCCGGCGTGGACGAGGCGGCCGCCGTGCTGGTCGTCGGCCGTACCGAGGACGCGAAGACCGGCCGCCTCAAGCCGGCGCTGTTCATCGTGCCGACCGACGCGCCCGGCTTCGAGTACCAGCCGGTCGAGATGGACATCATCTCCCCGGACAAGCAGTTCATGCTGTTCCTCGACGACGTGCGGCTGCCGGCCGACGCGCTCGTCGGCTCGCAGGACGCGGCGCTCATGCAGCTGTTCGCCGGCCTCAACCCGGAGCGGATCATGGCCGCGTCCTTCGCGATCGGCATGGGTCGCTTCGCGCTGGCCAAGGCGGTCGAGTACACGAAGACACGGACCGTGTGGAGCTCGCCGATCGGCGCGCACCAGGGCGTGGCGCACCCGCTCGCGGAGGCGAAGATCCAGCTGGAGCTCGCGAGGCTGATGACCCAGAAGGCCGCGGCGCTGTACGACTCGGGCGACGACGAGGGCGCGGGCGAGTCGGCGAACATGGCGAAGTACGCCGCCGCCGAGGCGACGGTCAAGGCGGTGGACACCGCGATCCAGGTGCACGGCGGCAACGGGCTGACCACCGAGTACGGCCTGGCCGCGCTGCTGCCGGCGTCCCGCGCGAACCGGATCGCGCCGGTGAGCCGGGAGATGATCCTCAACTTCGTCGCCCAGAACACCCTGGGCCTACCCAAGTCCTACTGAAAGCCAGGTTGGCACCAACCGCACCCAAGGGGAACGTGACGCAACCCAGCCACTGGTACGCACCGAACTGGAGGCTACCAACCCATGGTGACCAAACGTCTTAATCGCGGGGAGGCGGGAAGGCCCCGGCAGGACCGCAGCCGCGCCACGCGGCGGCGGCTGCTGGAGGCGGCGATCGAGTGCCTGGCCGAGGTCGGCTGGTCGGGCAGCACGGTCGCGGTGGTGGCCGAGCGGGCGGGCGTGTCCCGCGGTGCGGCCCAGCACCACTTCCCGACCCGGGAGGATCTGGTGACCTCGGCGGTCGAGTACGTAACGGAGGAGCGGCTGGCGCAGCTGCGCTCGTACGCCCGGGACCTGCCGCGCGGGCCGGGCCGGACCCAGGCGGTGATCGACATGGTCGAGCACATGTTCACCGGCCCGGTGTTCCGCGCGGCCATCCACCTGTGGGTGGCGGCCTCGTCGGACGAGAAGCTGCGCGAGCGGGTGCTGGTGCTGGAGGCGCACGTCGGACGGGAGACCCACCGGGTGGCGCTCGAGCTGCTGGGTGTGGACGAGTCGGTGCCGGGCGTGCGCGAGGCGGTGCAGGCGACGCTGGACCTGGCCCGCGGCCTGGGCCTGGCGAACCTGCTCTCGGACGACAGCCGGCGCCGGGCGCGGGTGCTGCGCCAGTGGGCGACCATGCTCGACGCCGCCGTGGCGGGTGCTCGCATCGCCTAGATTCGCTTGCTGGCCGGGACGACCGGGCCCTCGCCGAGGCCGGTGTCGCGGTTCGCGTTCGCGGGCGCGCGGGGCGGGCCGAGGGTGAAGCCGAGCGCCGCCAGGAACAGGCCGACCGCGCAGGCGTCCGGGTGCGGGTGGCGCAGGACGGCGTCGACCACGCCGGCGAAGTGGAGCACGCCGGTCTCGTCCACCGGGTCAGGTCCCGGATCTGAATCTGCCAATCGGCGCTTGACAACCGGGTGATAATCAATTGCTCGGCTATTTCGAGATGATATGAGAAATGCCGGGAACGCGATGATTATAGCGATGAGAGGCGCATTTGTCAAAGGCAGAGAATTCGAGAACACGGTACGATGCCGAGCTGGCCGCGGAACGTGAGCACATCGCGTTTCTGTACGGGAGACTCGACGCGGAGCGCGCGGCGGCGTCCGCCGAGCTGTCCGGCGTGCTGCGCAACGGCTCGGCCGAGACCACCGAGGACCTGTGGCAACGCGACGTCGCGGCCGGAACGCTCAACGACCGGCTCCGGCGGCTGCGGGTGGCCGACAGTGGGCTGTGCTTCGGCCGGCTCGACGGGTGGTTCGACACGGATACCGATACCGGCGACGTGCTCTACATCGGCCGAATGGGGCTGTTCGACGAGGACGACGATTACCGGCCGCTGCTGACGGATTGGCGCGCGCCGGTCGCCCGCCCATTTTACTGTGCCACCGCGGCCAATCCCGAGGGGGTCACCCGCCGCCGCCATTTCCGCACGCAGAGCCGGCGAATACTCGATTTCCACGACGACATCCTCGACCACGGCGTGGCCGACGGCGACGAGGTCCTGCTGGCCGCGCTGACCGCTCCGCGCGGCGAGACCATGGGCGACATCGTGGCCACGATCCAGGCCGAGCAGGACGAGATCATCCGGCTCGGCCGGACCGGCGTGGTCGTCATCGACGGCGGGCCCGGGACCGGCAAAACCGTCGTCGCGCTGCACCGGGTCGCGTACCTGCTCTACGCCCACCGCGAGCGGATGTCCCGCCGCGGCGTGCTGATCATCGGCCCCAACCCGGGCTTCCTGCGCTACATCGGCGATGTGCTGCCCTCGCTCGGCGAGACCGACGCGGTGTTCGCGACGCCGGGGGAGCTGCACCCCGGGCTGGAGACCTCGGCGACCGACCCGCCCGCGGCCCGGCGGGTCAAGGGCGACCTGCGGATGGTCGACGTGCTGGCCGCGGCCGTCGCCGACCGGCAGGAGCTGCCGGAGACGCCGATCGAGATCGCCCTGGACGACGTTACCGTCGAGCTCGACGCGGCGACGGTCGCTCGCGCCCGGGCC
>NZ_JBOHGB010000203.1:0-10669 GCF_050699935.1 Actinophytocola sp. | reverse complement strand
AGCGTGGCCGCGTCGGCCCGGCCGGACAGCCGCGCCGCGAGGTACGCGGAGATCTGCTCGCAGATGCTGATCGTGCGGAGGAACTCGGACATGTCCGCGGGCAGCCGGGAGAGCACCTCGTCGACCAGGTACGCGGCCACCGCCCGGTCGTTCGCGGCGAAGTCGGCGAGGAACCGGTCGGGGTCGGCGCTCCCGGACAGTGACAGGGTCGCGAGGCGCAGGGCGGCGGCCCACCCGAGGATGCGCTGCCGGCGGGTGTGGCTGTGTCCGGAGTGCCGTCGGCCGGGCTCGTCATTGGCGCGGCGACGCGCAGGCTAGAAGGTGTCCGTGAGCGGAACGTGAACGGGTAGTCGGACCGACCATTGGCCTACTGGTGTGCGCGATCGGTCACCGAACGGTGTCGAAGCCATGTGGCATTCCGGCGAGGAACTGGCCGGTGTCGGCCGGCTCCACGTACCGTCCGTCGTCGATCACGACCTCTCCGCGCCGGATCGTGTACTTCGGCCAGCCGCGTACCTCGACGCCTTCGTATGGCGTCCAGTCGGTGTCTTGGTGCAGCCGGGTCGCGGTGATGGTCCGGCGCGCGGCCGGGTCGATGATCACGAGGTCGGCATCCGCGCCGACGGCGAGGATGCCCTTGCGGGAGTGGATGCCGGCGACCCTGGCCGGGTTCTCCGCGATCACCTCACTGAAGCGCGCCTCGGACAGCCGTCCGGCCGCGACTCCGTGCGAGTAGAGCAGCGGTAGCCGGGTCTCCACACCGGGCAGACCGTTGGGCGCGTCGAAGGCGCTGGCCGGCGCCTCCTTCTGTGCCACGGTGAACGCGCAGTGATCGGCGCCGACGATGGAGATCGTGCCGTCGGCGAGACCCGCCCACAGCGCCTCCTGGTCCTCTGTGGACTTGATGGGCGGGCTGCACAGGTAGCGGCGGCCGAGCGGTCCCTCGTAGACCTCGTCGGTCAGGACCAGGTAGTGCGGGCAGGTCTCCGCGAATACCGGGAGGCCACGCCGCCGCGCCGTACGAACCAGCTCGACACCTTCGCGGGTGGACACGTGCTGGATCATCAGCGGCGCACCGGCCTGCTCGGCGAGAAAGATCGCCCGGTGGATCGCCTCCGCCTCGACGAGGTTGTCCTTGGCGGCCCGGAAGTGCATCGCGTCCTGCTTGCCCGCCGCACGCAGCTCCGCCTCCGTGGTCTCGTGCAGCGCGGGGTTCTCCGCATGCACGCCGACGATGCCTCCGGCGGCGGCGACCGCACGCAGCGCTCGGACCAGCTTGGCGTCGTCGGTGAGCAGGCCGCGCCGGCGATAGGTCAGGTAGCACTTGAAGGTGGGGCAGCCCTGCTCGACCACGTCTGGTACCTCGTCGTAACCACGCGCCAGGTCCGGGCCGAGCACGCAGTGCAGCGCGAAGTCGACGAGCACCCCGTCACCGGTGGCCTCGTTCTGGCGGCGCCGGACACCCGCCAGCGCGGACCGGTCGGCGGGAAGGGCCCAGTCCACCACCGAGGTGGTGCCGCCGTGGAACGCCGCGATCGAGGCCGTGCGGAAGTCGTCGTGGGACGTGGCGTCCAGGAACGGCCAGCGGATGTGGGTGTGCGGGTCCACGCCGCCGCTGAACACCGTGAGGCCGGCGGCGTCGATCGTCCGTGCGGAGTCCACACCGGACAGATCACCCAGCACCGAGATCTGCCCGTCCCGCACGCCGATGTCGGTCACCCGTGCCGTCCCCGGGCTGACCACCCGGCCACCCCGTACCACCAAGTCGAACCGCATGCCAGTCCTTTCGCCGTCTACCAGCCCAGCTCGCTGAGGGCCTTGTCCGTGGCGCGCAGCAACGTGGCCACGTCGGCCGCCACCATCGGGGCGGATATGCAGCCCATGCCGCGACCGGCGAGCAGCACGCCGCCGCGCAGCAGCTGTCGGTGGAACTCGGCGAGCCGTTGCCGGTCGGCGCCGCGCACACCCCGGTAGTCGGTCGGCGGCCGGGTGGTGAAGTGCACGTTGAACAGCGAGCCCGTGCCGGTGACCACCGCCGGCACGCCCCGCGCGGCGAACCGCTCCCGCAGTCCCCCGCGCGCCAGCTCACCGAGCCGGTCGAGGTGCCCGATCAGCTCCGCGTCCAGTGTCCGCAGGGTGGCCAGCGAGACCGCGACGGACAGCGGATTCGCGTTGTAGGTACCCGAGTGGTACACGGCCGGTCCGTCCCGGCCCGACCCGTCCAGCGGGGCCATCAACGCGCGGCTGCCTCCCAGCGCGGAGATGGGGAAGCCGTTGCCGCTGACCTTCGAGACCACCGTCAGGTCGGCCACCACCCCGTACTTCTCCTGCCCGCCGCCGACCGCCAGCCGTTGCGTGATCACCTCGTCGCAGAGCAGGACGATGCCCAACCGCCGGGTCAGCCGCCGCACCTCAGCCAGGAACCCGGGCTCCGGCGGAATCATCCCGCCCGCACCGAGCACCGGTTCGAGCACCAACACGCCGATCCGGTCCCCGTGCCGGTCGAGGACGCGGCGCAGCGACGGGAGCGAGTTGAACCGGGCGACGTGCACCTCGGCGGCCACCCGCGGCGGCAGGCCACCGGTGTCCGGCACCGACTCGGGCTCGAGCTCGTCGCCCCAGCCGTCCGGGCCGACCATCCCGCTCACCTTCGCGTGGTCGTAGCCGCCGTGGTAGCCGCCCTCGAACTTGGCCACGCCCGCGCGCCCGGTGACCGCACGCGCGAGCCGGATGCCCAGCATGATCGCCTCCGAGCCGGTCGTGCAGAACACCACCTGCTCGACCCCGGCGAACCGGCCGGCGAGCAACTCCGCCAGCTCGATCTCGGGCTCGGTCGGCGCACCGAGCGCCACCCCGCTGTCGAGCCGTGCGTGTGCGGCCGACAGCACCGCCGGGTGGCCGTGCCCGAGCACCAGGCTGGTGAAGTTGTTGTGGAAGTCGAGTGCCTCGTGGCCGTCGACGAACCGCACCCGGCACCCCTCGCCGGCCACCGCGTACAGCGGATGCGGGCGGTAGAAGACCGACTGCCGGGTGCTGCCACCGGGAATGACAGCCCTGGCCCGCTCGTAGAGCGCCCGGGATGCCGGGAAGTCCCACGCCGGTTCGGTCACGGCTGTTCCTCGATGAGCGCGGCATAGGTGTGCGGCCGGCGGTCCCGGAAGAACTGCCACGCCAGCCGGCGCTCGTCGATCTCCGCGAAGTCCACATCGGACAGCAGGATCTCCTCGCCGTCGCCGGCCTGGGCGAGCACCCGGCCGTCCGGGGCGGCGACCAGGCTGCGGCCGTAGTAGGTGTGCTCCCCCTCCACCCCGACCCGGTTCACCGCGGCCACGAACAGCTCGTTGAACACCGCGTGTGCCCGGATCTCCAGCTCGAAAACGGCGGAGGACAGGCTCGAGGCCGGCGTGGCCACCGGAATGAGGATCAGCTCGGCACCGCCGAGGGCCAGCGCCCGGGCGCCCTCCGGGTAATGGCGGTCGTGGCAGATGTAGACGCCGATCCGGCCGGCCCGGGTTCCGAAGACCGGATAGCCGAGGTTGCCGGGCTTGAAGTAGAGCTTCTCGTAGAAGATCGTGTTGAGCGGGATGTGCTGCTTGCGGTACTTGCCGAGCAGGGTCCCGTCGGCGTCGAGCACCGCCGCGCTGTTGTAGTACACGCCGCGCCCGGCGTGCTCGAACACCGGCACCACGAGCACCACGCCCAGCTCCCGGGCGAGCCGGGCCATCCGCTCGGTGGTCGGGCCTGGGACGGGCTCGGCGTCGGTGAAGAACTCCCTGCCGAGCTCGGTCATCCGGAACCGGCTGTGAAACACCTCGGGCAGGCAGACGATGTCCGCGCCCGCCCCGGCGGCGCGGCGGACCAGCTCCGCGGCGTGTGCCACGTTGCCGGCCTTGATCTCGCCGGCGCCGTGCTGGATCAGCGCCAACCTAGGCATCCGCGGACCCCTCCCGGTGCGACTCGATCGACGCGCGCAGGCGCCTGCGCAGCAGCGCGACCGTGGCGTCGACCTTCCATTCGTTGCGCGCCAACGGATGCGCGTCGGCGGTCCAGGCCTCTACCGCGCGCTCGATGGTCGCGTCGGTCAGCGCCTCGCCGATCAGTGCCCGTTCCGACGCCCGCGCGCGGTACGGGGTCGGGGCGATCGCGCCGAGCACCAGCCTGGCGTCGGTGACCACGCCGTCGGCCACGGCCAGCGAGGTCGCCGCCGAGGTCACCGCGAAGTCACCCTCCCACAGGTTGAGCTTCTCGAAGCCGTTCACCCGTTGCCGCGCGGCGGCGGGCACGCGCACCTCCACGACGAGCTCGTCGTCGGCGAGGACCGTCTCCCCCGGACCCCGGTAGAACCCGGCCAGGTCGAGCTCGCGCCGCCGGTCGGGGCCCTGGCACGTCACCACCGCGTCGAGCGCGGCGAACACGGTGGCCAGGTCGGACGGGGTCACCGCCTGGCAGCGGTGGGCTCCGAGCACGGCGTGCTGGTAGCGGTGGTCACCGAGCACCGCGTAGCACGGGCAGGTCGCGCCGCCGCGTTTGTAGCAGGAGAAGCCGTTGCGGTAGAACCAGCAGCGCTTCTGCTGGCACAGGTTTCCGCCCACGGTGGCCATCTCGCGGATCTGTGCCGAGGCGATGCCGGACACCGCGGCACGCAGCACCGGGTCGGTCGCCGCGTGTTCGCCGAGTGCGGCGAGCCGGACCGCGCCACCGATGACCAGATCACCCTCGGCGGTCTCGGCGAGCCTGGCCATCGACACCACGGAATCGGTCCGCACCAACACTTGCGGTGCGATCAGGCCCTGGTCCCTTGCCGGGAACAGATCCGTGCCGCCGCCGAGTGGACGGGCCGCCTCGGCGCCGGCGAGTGCCGCGGTGGCCCCCTGCACGTCCTCGGGTTTCTCGATCCGAGCGATCTCTTGTGGTGGCACCGAGTGGGCGAACCTGGTGCCGTAGCGGTGCAGGACCACGTGCAGGCCACGCGGATACAGCCAGCGGATGAGCGCGACCCACCACCGGTCCGGCTTCTGCCACCACCGGTAGCGGCGACGTGGGCTCGTCTCCGCCACGGCGGCCAGGACCTTGTCCGGGGTGATCGGCAGGTCCCGGATGCGGACGCCGATCGCGTGTGCCACGGCGTTGGCCACGGCGGCCGCCGTCGGGTTGAGCGCGATCTCCCCGATGCCCTTCGCGCCGTGCGGGCCGGCTGGGTCGTGGTGCACCACCGGGATCACCTGGATCGGCGGCAGGTCCGCGGCGCGCGGGGTGGCGTAGTTGAGGTAGGACGGGTTGACCACCCGACCGCCTTCGTAGCCGATCTCCTCGCCGAGCGCGGCGCCGATGCCCATGGCGATCCCGCCGGTGATCTGGCTTTCGAAGTCGATAGGGCGAAGCGGCACGCCAGAGTCGTGCACGGCGACGAAGTCGAGCACCCGGACCTTTCCGGTTTCCAGGTCCACCTCCACCTCGGCCGACTGCGCGGCGAAGGAGTAGGTAGCCGACGCGTTGCGTGGGGCACCGTCGATATCGGTGCGCTCCACCTCGGCGACGAACTCGCCGTCGAAGCGCAGCTCGCCGGAGTGCGCACGGTCGGCCATGCCCACCAGGCTGCCAAGGTCCACCGCCTGCCCTTCGGTGCGAGCCTCCCCATCTCGCAGCGTGACCTCGGCCGGATCGACGCCGAACTTCTCGGCTGCCAGCTTCCGCAGCGACTCGGCCGCGTTTCGCGCAGCCGCGCGGGTCGCGTGCCCGGACATGAAGGTGCCGCGCGAGGACCAGGCACCGAAGTCCACAGGTGTCCGGTCGGAGTCCATCATCACCACGTCGACGGAGCCGGAGTCGAGTCCCAGCTCCTCCGCGGCGACGTCGGCGATCAGCGACCGTTGCCCGGTACCGGCGTCCGCGCCGCCGAAGCCGACCACCACACCACCATCCGTGCCGATCGTGACGCTGGCCTCGCTACGGTTCGATCCCAAGTAGGCGTTCTTGCCGCTGGGGTGGATGGCGATCGCCATGCCGATGCCCCGCCCGCGTCCGCCGTCCGCGCGCTTGCCGGTCCAGCCGCTGGCCGTGCGCAGCACCTCGAGGCATTCGGTGAGGCGGGTGTCGACGATCCGCCAGCCGGCGTGGGTGGTCTCTCCCTCGCGATGCACGTTGCGTAGCCGCAACTCAATGGGATCCATGCCGATTCGGTCGGCCAGCTCGTCCATTTGGGACTCCACCGCGAAGGTCGCCTGCGGCGCGCCGTAGCCGCGGAACTGCCCGCCTGGTTGCTTGTTGGTGTAGACCAGGTTCGCGCGGATGTCGGCGAGGTCACTGCGGTACAGGGAGGCGAGTACGGCGGCCGCGGTGGTGAGCACCGAGGGGCCGTAGTGGTTGTACGCGCCGTTGTCCGCGGTGATGTCGGCGCGGTGCCCGAGCAGCCGACCCTCCGGGGTCGCTTCCGTTCGTAGCTCGATGTCGAAGTCGTGCCGTGGCTTGGTGGCGAGGAACTCCTCCTCGCGGTCGTAGACCAGGCTGACCGGACGCCCAGGGCACCTCATGGCCAGCGCCGCGACCAGCGCCTCGTGCTCGCAGATCTTCGACTTCGACCCGAAGCCGCCGCCCACGGCCACTTCCCGGATCCTGATCTGGTCCGCGTCGAGCCCGAGGACGTGGGCGACCTCCTTGCGGATGAAGTACGGCGCCTGGGTCGGGGTCCACAGCTCGAGCACCTCCTCGTCCGCGGACCACCGCGCGACCGCCCGGTTGGTCTCCATGCACAGTTGGGTCTGCCGGGCGAAGTAGTAGCGGCCGCTGCAGGACACGGTGTCGGCGTAGGGTACCGGCGGGGTGCCGAAGGCGAGGCGCAGCCGGCGAGCCACGTTGTCCGGCGACGCGTCGTGCAGGGTCGGGGCGCCCGTGGCGACCGCGGCGGCGACGTCGGTCACGGCGGGCAGCGGCCGG
Organism: Actinophytocola sp.; assembly: GCF_050699935.1. Classification (NCBI taxonomy): domain Bacteria; kingdom Bacillati; phylum Actinomycetota; class Actinomycetes; order Pseudonocardiales; family Pseudonocardiaceae; genus Actinophytocola; species Actinophytocola sp. Next base: position 3,736 of record NZ_JBOHGB010000203.1, on the reverse strand, counting down.
TAGCTCACCCGGATGGCACGCAGCGCCGCCTCGGCCTCCGCGCGGCTCGTCGCGGCCACGGCGGCGACTTCCTCGCCCAGGTAACGGACTCGGTCGGCGGCGAGCGGCCGTCTGTCCGACATGGACGATCCCTGGTGGATGTAGCGCGCGTCGCCGAAGTCGGCGGCGGTGACCACGGCCGCGACCCCGGGCATCCGCCGCGCCGCCGACACGTCCACCGAGCGGATCCGGGCATGCGGGTGCGGGCTGCGCAGCACCCGGGCGACCAAGGTGCCCGGCAGGGACAGGTCGTCGGTGTAGCGGCTGGCCCCGGAGGTGACCTCCGCCCAGTCGATCCGCCGGACCCGGGTCCCGATCGTCATGACTGCCCACTCGGTCGACCACTCGCCGCGCGCAACGCGGCCACGATGCCGGTGTAGCCGGTGCAGCGGCAGATGTTGCCGGACATGGCCGCGCGCAGCCGGTCATCTCCGGGCGGCAGCCCCTCACGTAGCAACGCCACGCCCCGCACGATCTGCCCGGGCGTGCAGTAGCCGCACTGGAATCCGCCGTGATCGGCGAAGGCCCGGCGCAGCGGCGCCGACTCCTCGACCAGTCCCTCGATGGTCTCCACCGGCCCGTCCACCATGCCGGCCCGAAGCAGGCAGGACAGCACCGGCCGGCCGCTCACCAACACGGTGCAGGCGCCGCACTCGCCGCGACCGCAGCCCTCCTTGGTGCCGGTCAGGCCCAGCCGTTCACGCAGCACGGTCAGCAACGAGTCGGCGGCGTCCGCGGCCGCGACCGTCTCGTTCCCGTTGACCCGCAACAACATCACGGCTCCACCGGGCCGGCGGCCTCGACCAGCTCCACCAGCAGCCCGTCGAACGCGGTCGGGTGCACGAAGGCGATCTCGGTGCCCATGCCACCCTGCCTCGGCACCTCGTCGACCAACCGCACACCGGCGTCCCGCAGCCGGGTGAGCAGCGTGGCCAGCCCGTCGACCTCGAAGGCCACATGGTGCAGCGCGGCACCGCGCCGGTCGACGAACTTCTCCACCACGCCCGGCCCGTCCGCCTCCAGCAGCTGCAGGTAGCAGTCGCCGGCCGGAACCATGCGCTCCACCATGCCGGGCGCCCGCTCGGTGTGCGCGACCCGGAGCCCGAGCAACTCGGCGAGACGACCGTGCGGGCCCTGCCCAGCCGCGTGGGCGAAGGCCACGTGGTGGATGCGCCGCACCGTGCCGGGCCCGCTGCCGTTCACCGGATCACGCTCCAGGCTCTGGTGGTGCGCCTGCGGTGCTCCAGCTCGTCTTCCATCAGCGAGCGGATGTGCAGCCTGGTCCGCCGCTCGGCGGCGTCGGGGTCGCCGTCGCGGACCGCGCCGACGATCTTGTCGTGCTGGCCGATGGACGTCTCGATCCGGCCGGGGATCTGGTTGGTCACCACGCCCATGAGGTAGATCTGGGCCCAGATTCGGGCGACCTCCTGCTGCAGCAGCTCGTTGTCGGTCTGCGCGAAGATGATCTCGTCGAACTCGGAGAAGTGCCGGTGGACGTCGTCGATGTGGCCACCGGCGAACGACGTCCGCGCGGCCTGGTTGGCGACGTCGAGCCGTTCGGCGACCTCGGCATGCCCGGCGCGCTGCGAGGCGGCGCGGGCACAGGCGCCCTCGTAGAGCTCGCGCAGCTCGTAGACCTGGCGAAACTCCCGCTCGGTGAAGTCGCGGACGAAGAACCCCCGGTGGGGAAAGGACTTCACCAGCCCGTCCTGCTCCAGCCGGGTCAGCGCCTCGCGGACCGGGGTCTTCGAGACCCGCAGTTGCTCGGCGATGCTCTGCTCGACCAGGTGCTGGGACGGGTGGTAGTGCCCGGCGAGGATGCCGGATCGTAAGGACTGGTAGGCGATCTCCCGTGCCTGCGCCTTGGACGGGCCGGCTTCCGTCTGGTTCGCGGTGCCGCGCTGCTTCATGCCGCCTCCCCGGAATTCAATGTGTTGGTTGCGTTGGGGGACGGAGGTTTCTGTCTGGGCACGTACTTGTGGCTGGCTTGCGTCACGGTCCCCTGAGGTGCGGCTGCGAATGCCTCGATCTGGTTCGCGGTGCCGCGCTGCTGCCGCTGCGTCATGACTGCTCCGCCTCCCCGGAATTTATTGTGTTGGTTGTGTTGGGGGGCGGGGGGTTTTGTTTGGGCACGTACATGTGGCTGGCTTGCGTCACGGTCCCCTGAGGTGCGGTTGGGAAGGCCTCGGCCTGATTCGCTCTTGGGGGTGTCATGACTGCTCCCTACTTCGGACCGCGGCGGCCGTGGTCGCTTGCGCATCCACGTCTAGCACGGCTTGGGCGAGCACCTGAGTGCCGGTGGCCAGGTGCTCGGGCGCCGCCCACTCCGCAGGGCTGTGCGACACCCCGTCCCGGCAGGGAATGAAGATCACGCTGGTGGGTATCCGCCGGGCCGTCACGCCGGCGTCGTGGCCGGCGCCGCTGGTGAGGACCCGCGCGCGGCCGGTCACCCGTCGTGCCGCACCGGCGACCACGTCGCGCAGCCAGGGGGAGAGCTCGACCGGTGGCACGTCGGACACGTCATCGACCTCCAGCTCGACGTCGTGGTCCCTACAGGCGGCGCGGGCCGCCTCGATCACCTGCTGGATGGTCCGCTCCTGCACCCGCGCGTCCGTGCCGCGGACGTCGACGCCGAGGTCGACCCGGCCGGGCACGGCCGTCATGGCGCCGGGATGCACGGTCAGCTCGCCCACGGTGCCGACCAGGTCCTCGGCCCGCCGGACGAGCCGGTGCACCGCGACGACCACCTCCGCGGCGGCCACCAGCGCGTCGCGCCGCAGCCGCATGGGGGTGGCTCCGGAGTGGTCGGTCTGCCCGCGCAAACGCATGCGCAGCCTACGGTTCCCGGCGATGCAGTCGACCACGCCGACGTCCTCGCCGGCCTCCTGCAGGACCCTGCCCTGCTCGATGTGCAGTTCGAGGAACGCGGCCACGTCCCGGGTCCACGGCGCCGGTCGGGTGGTCTCCAGCGGGCGCATGCCCACCGCCGCCAGCGCGTCGCGCAGGCTCACCCCGTCCCGGTCGGACAACGCCAGCTCGTCGTCCCCGAGTCCCTCGACCGCGGCCTTGCTGCCGAGGCAGGGCTTGCCGAACCGGGCCCCCTCCTCCGCGCTGAAGCAGACCAGCGTGAGGTCGTGCTCAGTGCGAACATCCGCATCGTCGAGCGCGCGTACCACCTCGAGCGCCCCGACCACGCCCGCCGCGCCGTCGTAGTTTCCGCCCCGCGGGACGCTGTCCAGGTGGGAACCGATCGCGATGGATCCACCGGCGCCGCGGCCCGGCCTGGTGCCGATCGTGTTGCCGAAGGCGTCCCGCGTCACCCGCAGCCCCACCGCCGTCATCCACGTGGCCATCATGTCGTGTGCCTGCCGCTCCACCGGGGTGACGCAGATCCGGTTGATCGAGCCATCCCGGTGGTCCCGACCGATCGTGCCCAGCTCGTCCAGGCTCGCCGCCAACCGGTCGGCGTTGATCGGCAGGTCTCTCACTGTTCCGCCTCCCCGGAATTTATTGTGTTGGTTGCGTTGGGGAACGGGGGGTTCTGGTTGGGCACGTGCTTGTGGCCGGCCTGCGTCACGTTCCCCTGAGGTGCGGCTGCGAAGCCCTCGGCCCGATTCGATCTCGACGATACGGTGAGGAACGGGGAGTTCCGGTTGGGCACGTGCTTGTGGCCGGCCTGCGTCACGTTCCCCTGAGG
>NZ_JBOHGB010000202.1:0-10744 GCF_050699935.1 Actinophytocola sp. | reverse complement strand
TCCCAGCACAGCACCGCGTCGGTCAACTCGAACAAGGCATCCGCACGGCGAGACAGGCAGGCATAGAACCCGTCGCGGAACGCGGCCAGTTCCCCGAGCACAACGGCAGTGTCGGGGTGGTGCACACTGATCAACTGAAGCCCTTGGCGTGATCGTCTTCCCTCAGCAAGAAGCATGATCAACCAAGGGCTTCACCCATGATCAACCGGGTGCGCGTCCGAGCCCCAGAACGTTAAAACTCAAGCTAGGCTCAGTTCCGTTCGCTCCTTGCGGATCGCACGCAGCCGAGCGCCCACGATCCGGTCCCGGGGCCTCGGGGGCTGTCGCTTGTTCGGCACGCTCTCACCTTCCCACCCTTGGAAAGCCCAGCACCTTCCCGAAAACGACCCTACTGTCCTCAGTGCAAGCCCGCACTTCGAGACGAGAGCAGTAGGAGACGAGCATGGGAGACCGACCGTCTACTTTGGATTCTGATGGGATTTCGGCGCGGTGGCCACACATCGCGCGGTTCCTGCATGTCACCGCGTCCGGTGGAGTCGATCACGAGGTCATTCCGTGGCTGAGCATCGACGGGCACCTGAGTCCGGCGGAACGGGCAGCCGGCAACGAGGAGTGGGCCGACTTCTTCGAGTGGCGTTTGGAGCAGCGTGCCGACGAGTTGGCCGGCGATCGGATCAGGCGCCATCTGGTGGAGAAGTGGACCGACAGCATGGCCTACACCTGCCGACGGTGCGCCGCGTGGGCGCGGGGTACGGACCCCGGCGAGTGGGTTCCGCAACGCCTGCGCAGGCCCGACCTGGACGCGGAAGGCGAGGCAATCATGAACAAGACCATCGCGGAGCTGGACGAGTTCGAGGAGCCGGCTGAGCAACTGGCCATCGCGGGTTAGCGGACTTCGCCGCGAGCGACATCACGAGCCAGCGCGCAACTCGGCGCAGTCCGAGGGATCCGGCTCGGTGAGCGGGCCGGTGCCGAGTGCGCGCAGGACGAGCCCGGTGACGAGCGGGTCCACCGGTAGCTGTCCGTGCACCACGACCGCGTCCGGGCAGACGTCCTGCAACGGCACGTTGACCGCGCCGGGCAGGCGCGCGGAGTCGGGCGGGAGCACGGTGCGGTCGTTCTCCGTCCAGACCGAGAGCCAGTCCACGGGCGGATCCCCGCCGATCCCGGCCAGCAGCGCACTGCCCGGGGCGAGCTGCTGGCAGGCCACCGGGCACGCGCCGGGCGCGAGCACCCCGCCGCTCGAGGCGAGGCGCGTCCCGTGCAGCGGCGAGCCGAGGCTCACCACCCGGCGCGCGATGCGGGCGCCGTCGCCGGTGGCGACCCAGAGCCGCGCCACGACCCCACCCGCCGAGAACCCGATCACGTCCACCGAGGGCGCACCGGCGTCGACGGCGTCCCGCGCGGCCCGTGCCAGCACGCGGGCCTGAGCACGCAGGTCACCGGTCCCGTCGCCGGGCAGCGTCAGCACCTGCGCCTCGCGGCCCGTCCGTCTGATTCGACCGGCCAAAGTGGACAGCGACTCCCGGGACCCGCCGTACCCGGGCACGAGCAGCACCGGCCCGGGCCGGTCCGGCGGCGCCGCGCCGGGCGTTTCGTCCCCGTCCTCGGCGAGCAGCGGCACGAGCACGGCGACCGCCGCGGCGGCGAGCGCGACCGCGACTGCCACGACCAACCCGCGCCGCCGCCTGCTCAGCCCGCTCCACCAGTGCCACACGCCTCCCATGATCCCCCTCGTGCGGTAGGCCTGGAAGCCGAGCGGGCGGACGGCTTGCGACCGGTTCGTAATCCGTTGTGAGTAGGCATACTCAAGACACGCGCCGCGCGCCCGGCGATGCTCATCGCATGACCACTCCAGTGCAGTCCAAGTCCCCCACCACGGCCGCCTTCTTCTTCCAGTCCGCCGCCTCCTTCGCGATCTCCACGAGCACCGTCGTGATCGGGATCGCGTTCCTGCCCGTCGATCCCTGGGTGCGCGGCTTCCTGGCGATGGGCCTGCTCTTCACCGTCTCCTCGGCCTTCACGCTGGCCAAGTGCGTCCGCGACAGGCAGGAGGAGGCCTACGTCGCCAGCCGGGTCGACCGCGCCCGGGTGGACAAGCTGATCGCCGACCACGATCCGTTCAAGGTCGACGTCTGACCGTCGCTCACCGTCCACATCGGACGCCAGGAACGAGCGTGGCGGTCAGGACGTCACGCCCCAGCGCGGTTCGGCCAGCCACTTGCGCAGTGTCGGCGGCAGCCGCTTCTCCAGCCCATACGGTTCGAGGTGGGCATGGAACACCTCGGCGAACGCGTGCTCGACACCGTCGGCGTCCCAGCGGGTGCGCTCGAGGATCGGTGCCTTCAGGTACGGCTGGCCGACGATGTGCAGCTGCGGGCCGTTGCAGCGGATCAGCTGCCCGGTGACGCCGGCCGACCGGTCGCCGAGCAGGTAGACCACGAGCGGCGCGATCTTGTCCGGGGTGCTCTCCGGCGGGCAGGCGCCGCGGGCGCGCTCCGAGCCGAGCACCATCCGGGTCCGCGCGACCGGGCAGACGCCGTTGACGCGGATGCCGACGGCCTCGAGGTCGAGCGCCCACGAGTAGGTCAGCGAGGCGACCGCGCCCTTGCTCGCCGCGTACGTGCCGAGGGCGCGCTGGCCGAGCGAGGCCCCCGAAGAGATGTTGACGATCGACCCGCCGCGCCCGGCCATGGCCCGCACCGCGGCGAGGCCGGTGTAGATCACTCCGAGCACGTTGACCTCGATCAGCTCGCGCACGGTCCCCAGGTCCTCGTCGGCCGGGAGGGCCTCGTAGTGGAGGCCGGCGTTGTTGACGAGCCCGTCGATGCGCCCGTACTCCGCCACGCATAGGTCCACGATCCCCCGCGCCTCTCCGGGATCGGCGACGTCGTGGGCGCTGACCACGGCGGCGCCGCCGAAGGACCGGATGGCCGCCGCCGTGTCCTCGGCGGCTTCGCCGTCGATGTCGTTGACCACCACGGCCGCCCCCACCCTGGCGACCTGCGTCGCGAACGCGCGGCCGAGCCCCCGACCGGCCCCCGTGACCACGACCGCCCGCCCATCCAGTGACGTCATCGCCTGCCCCCCAACCACCAGTGACCTGGTCAAGACCAGTGTCGGTCGGCGCGGCGCCCGCTCACCACTCGCAACGACGGAAGGTCACTACGGTGCGGCAAGCGCGCCGCGGGCCCTTCGGTGCTCCCGATCAGCCCGGCACAACGCCGCGGTGAACGAGCGATCCCGGATGACCGGTCATCGCGGTTGCCATCGGTGAACGCGCGTGCCGGCCGGGTCGCCCGCTCGGCTGCACCCGGGGCCCGTCCCCCGCGCGGGGGACGCGGGGCGTAGTCCCTCCAGCACGTCACGTCACCTCATTGGGGGTCGCTCGTTAGTGGGACAAGCGTCGTCGCTGGTTGGAGGCTCAACATGATCGGTCGATCTTCGCGCGGGTGGTCACCACGGAAGCTCGCGCTCGCTGCCGCCTTCGCGCTCCTACCCATGGGCGTCGGGGTGCCGGCCGCCGCCGCACCCGGCCCGGTGCTCGCGCCGCTGTCCGCCTCCCTCGCCCGCACGCTCGGCACCGCGGCCGACGCCCTGCCGATGGCCGTCCTCGTGCACGGCAGCGACCTCGCCGCCGCCGACGCGGCCGTCCGGCAGTCCGGGCTCACGGAGCTCACCAGCTTCGACCGCATCGGCGTGGTCGCCGCGACCGGCACCGCGAGCCAGGTCCGCGCCGCGCGCGCACTGCCGGGCGTGACCTACGTCGAGGGCAACGACCCGCTCCGGTTCTTCGCGAGCTCGGGCACCAAGGCCACCCGCAGCCTCGCCGCCCAGCGGACTCTCGTCGGCGCCAACGGCAAGAAGCTCAACGGGACCGGCGTGTCGGTAGCGGTGATCGACAGCGGCATCGACCCGACCCACCCCGCCTTCACCGGTGCCGACGGCAAGACCCGGGTCGTGCGCAGCCTCAAGGGCGTCTGCCTCACCGAGGGCACCCCGACCGCCGGCTGCATGGTCGACCTGCCCACCGTCGTCGACACCGACCTGCTCGCCGTCGGCGGCCACGGCACGCACGTCAACGGCATCGCCGCCGGCAACAACTACACGCTCGCCGACGGCACCAGGGTCGGCGGGTCCGCGCCCGGCGCCAAGATCGTGTCGCTGTCCGTCGGCGCGGCGCTGCTGATCATCGGCGCGGACGCCGCGCTGAACTGGGTGCTCGAGAACCACGCCGCGCCGTGCGGCCCCGGCGTGCCGGCCGCGGCCTGCCCGCCGATCAAGGTGATCAACAACTCCTACGGCCCGTCCGGCGGCGGCGCGTTCGACCCGAACTCGGCGACCGTGAAGCTCCAGCGCCAGCTGGCCGCCGAGGGCGTGGTCACCGTGTGGGCCAACGGCAACGACGGCGGCGACGGCTCCGCCAACCTGTCCAACCCGCCGGGCACCGACCCGACGCCGGGCATCGTGTCCGTGGCCTCGTTCAACGACCAGGGCACCGGCACCCGCGACGGCACGGTGTCCGAGTTCTCCTCGCGCGGCGCGTCCGCCGCCCCCCGCACCTGGCCGGACATCTCCGCGCCCGGCGAGAACATCGTGTCCGCGTGCCGGCTCTACCTGCCGATCTGCGCGACCGGCCTGCAGCCGATGAACGGCCCGGGCGCGCTGGACGTGGGGACCTACAACGTGATCAGCGGTACCTCGATGGCCGCGCCGCAGATCACCGGCATCGTGGCCCAGCTGTTCCAGGCCAGGCCGTCGGCCACCCCGGGCCAGATCGAGAACGCGCTCAAGGCCACCGCGTACAAGTTCTCCGCCGGCGCGCCGTACCGCGCGGTCGGGCCGTACACGTCCAGTTTCGACAAGGGCACCGGCCTGGTCGACACGGTCGCCGCCGCCAAGGCACTCGGCGCCCGCCCGGCCTGACGTGAGCGCGAGCCTGGAAGGACGCCTTCCGGACACTGGACGCCCGGGAGGACGCCTTCCAGGCATTGGCGCCCGGCCCGTGCCCGCCGCCCCGGGGAAGGCGGCGGGCACCCCTCGGCCGGGGCCGGGTCAGCTGGTGCAGCCGCCGGTCGGCAGGCTGCCCAGGCTCGGTGGCGTGGCCCCGTCGTAGATCGCGAGCAGGTAGCTCTGCGGGCAGCGCGCGTTGCCGTCGCTGGTGCGGATCTCGACGTGCAGGTGCGGCTCACCGGAGTTGCCCGTGTCGCCGGTCGTCGCGAGCCGGGTGCCGGCCGACACCTGCGCGCCCTCGGCCACCGCGCGTTCGGACAGGTGGCAGTAGATGAACCGCGAGCCGTCCGGTTGCAGCAGCCGGATCCCGATGCCGCAGGAATCGCTGTCGTAGTGGTCCACCACGCCGCTGGTGATCGCGTAGGCGGGCACATAGGACACGATGAGGTCGACCGCCGGGTTGGCGTTCCAGTGCGAGGCGCCGTAGGCCTCGCGGGGCAGCGCGCCACGGTCGAGCGGGAGCGAGAAGCCGGACGGGTCGCCACCGCCGGCACCGCTGACCAGGCTCTGCCAGGTCTGCGGGCCCACGAGCCCGTCGACCGCCAGCCCGTGCGAGCCCTGGTACGCACGCACCGCGCCGTCGGTGACCGGGCCGAAGGCGCCGTCCACGGTGAGCCCCGCGCCGTACTTGTTCAGCTGCGTCTGCGCGGCCTTGACCGCCTCGCCGCTGCTCCCCTGCTGGACCGGGACCACGAGCCGCGGCCAGGTCTGCGGGCCCACCATCCCGTCCGCGGTGAGCCCCTGGGCGGCCTGGAAGTCGGTGACCGCCGCGGCGGTGACCGGGCCGAAGTCGCCGTCCGCCGGGATGTCGTGGCCGTGCTGGCGCAACAGGTACTGCACGGTCACGGCGTCCGCGCCGGTGGCACCCTGGCGCACCGAGGGCCAGGGCTCGGCGGCGCTCGCCGGCGGGGTCAGTACGACGAACAGGAGGGTGAGCGCTAGGGCGGCGGCGGTGGCCGCCACCCTGACGAGTCGACTCGATCGCATGTCGGCCGGCTCCCGCTCAGCCACAGTGCTCGTACGGGCTGGTGTAGGACGCCGAGCCGGCCGAGCCGCCCCACTTCACGCACGTACTGGCCGCGTGGCGGGTGACCGGTCCGGCGTAGTAGGAGAAGTTGCCCGAGTCGGTCACCTTCGAGCCGCCCTGTGCCTGAAGATGCGCCGAGACCGGTGTCTTCTTGCCGATCGAGGACGTCTTCATCGTCGCCACGCAGTTCCGCCCGTTGCCGGAGTTGTAGAGCAGGTACACGCGCGCCGCGCTGCCCAGGTCGTGCGAGTCGATCACGGAGTAGCCCGAGCCGCACACTTCCCTTGCCGTGTAAGGGTTCCCGCCGCAGTTGTTGCGGCTGGTGAAGTTGGTGTGGCCGAAGTAGGGCACGGCCCGGCCGTCGAGCACGGCCTTGCGGACCGTCCCGTTGAGACGCTGCTCGTAGTGCAGGTGCGGTCCGGTGACGCCCCCGGTCGCCCCGGCCTTGCCGATCTGCTGGCCCAGCGAGACCCGCTGCCCCTCGGAGACCTGCTGCGCCGACAGGTGCGCGTAGCGGGTGCGGTACCCGGCGCCGTGGTCGATCTCGATCCACCGGCCGTAGCTGACGCTGCCCTCATTGTCCACACGGGACACGGTGCCGCCGGCCGACGCCAGCACGGGCATCCCGGTGATGCCGGACTTCTGGAAGTCGACCGAGTTCGGGGGGCTGTGCCCGCTGAACGTCGCCGCGGTGACCGTCGTACCGCACCGGAACGGCACCTGGAAGTTCGGCGCGGCGGCCGCCGCCGGCGCCTGAACCACCGCGGTGACGGCCAACGCCCCGAGAGCGCCGGCCACGGTCACTACGAGGCCCCGTCGTACTGCTCGCATTGCTCTACCTCCGCCGTGCAGGGATGCGGACGCGTGCTGTGACACGTGCCCGTGACAATGTCACATATCCACCAGTAGCGGCAACGAATCGTGGCTTTGCCACCGAACCGGCGTCGCCCGGCCGACGCGAGGCCTAACCCGGGTTGGTTCGCTTGGCCGCACTACCTGCTCCCAGGTGGGCGTCAGACCACGAACTCCGATGCCGACCGGCGCGGCAGCGCGGTCTTCGGGCTGAGCGGCCAGACCGCCGCGAGGTCCTCGGCGAGCGCCGCGACGAGCCGTGTGACGTCGTCGGGGGCGGTCTTGTGCAGCCCCTCGGCGACGATCAGCACCGAGCCGGTCGTGTCGCGGACGGCCGAGCGGCCGCTCTGCCGGTTCGTCCACCGCCGGGCGTGTGCGCGCCCCGCCGAGTCGGCGTAGACCACCTCGCCCGGCTCCGGGTGCTCGGTCGTGCCCGCGAAGGTCTCGTAGGTCTCCTCGCCGGTCGCGTGGCGCACCTCGAGCGTCTCCGCGAGCTCGGCGACGTCGAGCACGGCGACCGGGATCGCGAACGCCAGGGAGGCCGCGTTGCACAGGTCGATGAGCGGGTGGATGCGGGGCAGCTCGCCCTGTTGGATGGTTCGCTCCGCTCCTCCGCTACTCGCCGTCTTCCTCCGTGCGATGCTCGGCGCTGGCGCGCATGCGCTTCTCCGCGGAGCGGAGCTTGCGGAGCGACCGTGTCTCCGTCCAGACGGCGAACGCTCCGTCACTCCCGCTCACGGTCCTTGCGGAAGCGGCGCAGCAACGACTCCGACGCGCACCGGTACTGCGTCGGCTTGAGCCCCAGCCGGCCGAAGGCCCGCCGCCACGCCTGGATCTCGGGCAGCTCGGACTCCACTCGGCCGGCGAGCCGGTCCCCCGCCACCGCGGTGTACCGCGAGACCCGCTCGGCGACGTCGGCATCCGGGCCGACCCTGCCGCGTACAGCACGCCCGGCACGAGGCGCGGAAACTCCCGCCACAGGTCGTCGGAGTGTCGGACAGCACGACGCCATCCTCCCGCGACCGGGACGGCCACGTCACCCGGGAATACGATGGACCGCGTGCCCGGCGAGCTCGAGGAGCAAGCATGTCACCGGCCGAACACCCCGCGGACAGCGACGCCGCGACCGTCGACCTCGACCGGCGGGGCGTGGTGGCCGTGCTACGCGTCGGCGGTGAGATCGACCTGCTCGCCGACGCGGCGCTGCAGAAGGCCGTCGCGCGGGCGCTCGCCGACGAGCCGTCGGTGTTCGTCGTCGACCTGACCGAGGTCACCTTCCTGGGCTCCACCGGGCTGAGCGCGCTCGTCGCCGCCCAGCAGGCCGCCGGCGAGCGGACCGCGGTACGCGTCGTGGCCACCACCCGCGTGACGCTCCGCCCGATCGCGCTGGCCGCCCTCGACACCGTCCTCGACATCCGCCCGTCGCTGGAGGACGCCCTCGACCCGGCGCCGTGACCCGCGCGTAGCGGCAGGCGTGGTCAGCCGATCCGGCGGACGAGCAGCGGGATCCGCCCGCCCGCCCGGACCGCGTCCACCTGGCGGGGTGAGAGGCGATGGCGCAGCCGGTACTCCTCCCCCGTGGTCACGTTGCGTGCGGTCAGCTCCGGGCCGTCCAGGGTCAGGTCGTCGAGGGCGAGCACGTGCCCACGCTCGACGCGGTCGTAGTCGGTCGGGTCGGCGAACTCGAGGGCAAGCACGCCGAAGTTGGCCAGGTTCTGCCAGTGGATGCGGGCGAACGACTTCGCGACCACGGCACGCAGGCCCAGGTGGCGCGGGGTGATCGCGGCGTGCTCGCGGGAGGAGCCCTGGCCGTAGTTGTCTCCCGCGACCACGAGGTGGCCGTCCCGGGCCCGCGCGGCGCGGGCCGGGTAGTCCTCGTCGATGCGGGTGAACGTGAACTCGGCCAGCACGGGCACGTTGGACCGGAACGGCAGCGCCCGCGCCCCGGCCGGGGAGATCTCGTCGGTGGACACGTCGTCGCCGACCTTGAGCAGTACCGGGGCCTCGATCCGGTCCGGCAGCGGCGGGAAGTCCGGCAGTGCCGAGATGTTGGGCCCGCGCACCAGCTCCACGCGCTGGGCCTCCTGTGGCGGCAGCGGCGCCACGAGCATGGCCGTGTTCACCGACGCCCGTTCGGGGAGGTCCAGCGTCGGGTGGTCGATGCCCAGCCGCGCGGCGAGGTCCCGCGGGTCGGTGATCTCGCCGGTCAGCGCCGCCGCGGCCGCGGTCTCCGGCGAGCACAGCCACACCGAGTCCTCCCTGGTGCCCGACCGGCCCGGGAAGTTCCGCGGGAAGGTGCGCAGCGAGTTGCGGCCGACCGCGGGTGCCTGGCCCATCCCGATGCAGCCGAGGCAGCCGGCCTGGTGGATGCGCGCACCCGCCGCGATGAGCTCGCCGGTGGCACCGATCCTGGTCAGGTCGGAGAAGATCTGCCGCGACGAGGGGTTCACGTCGAAGCTGACCGCGTCGTGCGTCTGGCGCCCGGCGACCATGGCGGCGGCGATCGCGAAGTCCCGCAGGCCGGGGTTGGCCGACGACCCGATCACCACCTGGCTCACCGGCTCCCCGGCGACCTCCCGCACCGGCACCACGTCACCCGGCGACGACGGCCGCGCGATCAATGGCTCCACAGTGGACAGATCAATGTGGTCGGTGAGGTCGTGGCCGGGATCGGGATCTGCCATGAGCCGGGTGAAGTCGCCGGCCCGGTCCTCGCCGCGCAGGAAGGACTCCACCGCGTCGTCAGCGGGGAACACCGACGTGGTCGCGCCCAGCTCGGCGCCCATGTTGGCGATCACGTGACGGTCCATAGCGGACAGTGTGGCCAGTCCCGGCCCGTGGTACTCGAGGATCCGGTCGCGCCCGCTCTGAACCCCGTGGCGGCGCAGCATCTCCAGGATCACGTCCTTCGCCGAGCTCCATGCCGGCAGCTCGCCCGTCAGCCGGATGCCCCAGATCTCCGGCATCCGCAGGTAAAGCGGCTGCCCCGCGATCGCGAGCGCCACCTCCAGCCCGCCGACCCCGATCGCCAGCATGCCGAGCGACCCGGCGGCGCACGTGTGCGAGTCGGACCCGGCGAGGGTGCGGCCCGGCACGCCGAACCGCTGCATGTGCGTCGGGTGCGAGACCCCGTTGCCCGGCTTGGAGAACCACAGGCCGTAGCGGCGGCACGCGGAGCGCAGGAACTCGTGGTCCTCGGCGTTCTTCTCGTCCGCCTGCAACAGGTTGTGGTCCACGTACTGGACGCTCACCTCGGTCCGCGCGCGGTCCAGATCGAGGGCCTCCAGCTCCTGCATCACGAGTGTCCCGGTCGCGTCCTGGGTCAGGGTCTGGTCCACCCGGATCCCGATCTCGTTCCCCGGCACGGCCTCGCCCTCGACCAGGTGTGCGTCGATGATCTTGCGCGCGACTCCGATTCCCATAATGACGTCTCCTTTCCCGAATCCGGCCTCGGGTACCACGAGGACGGTGGTTCGAATCGGCACGGCCGTCCCAGGGTTACGATTGAAAATTCTTGGCCTGACTACGACCTTCGGCGGAGTCGGGTTCCCAGGTGGACGACGTATGTTTCCCCAGCACGAGCGAACTGGGGCTTTCGAGCCGGACACGAATCGGGGCGTCGTCATGGGTGATGGTTTTCATGTTGTGGTGGGGGAGGTGCGGGCGCACGCGATGGTGGTGACGGCCGTTGCGCAGCGGGTGCGGTCGGCTTCGGGTGGTGCGCGGGAGTCGGTGGGTGGTGGCGCGTTTGGGCAGATTGGTGAGTTCTTCGCGTCGGCGGTCTCGCAGGCGTGTGCGGAGTTGCGGCAGGTCGGTGCTGTCGCTGGGCAGACGGTGGATCAGGTGCGGTCG
>NZ_JBOHGB010000201.1:0-10812 GCF_050699935.1 Actinophytocola sp. | reverse complement strand
GCCTTGGCGAGGATGACCGCGCCCGCCGCCCGCAGCTTGCGCACGACGGTGGCGTCGCGGTCGGGCGGTACCGCCCGCATCGCGCGCGAGCCGACGGTCGTGGCCAGGCCCTTGGTGTCCACGTTGTCCTTGAGCAGCACCGGGATCCCGTCGAGCGGGCCGCGGGTCTGCCCGTGCCGGCGCCGCCGGTCGCTGGCCGCCGCCTGCGCGGCCGCGGTCCGGTCGAGCGTGAGCACGGCGTGGATCTTCGGATCGATCGTCCGGATGCGCGCGAGGTAGGCCTTGGTCAACCGCACCGAGCTGAGCTCGCCGCGGTCCATCAGCGCCTGCAGGTCGGGAATCGTCGCCGCGTCCAGGTCGAGACCCGATCGCTCGACGCGCTCACCGGCCGCGCTGGCCGGCACGGCCATCGTGAGCACGATCAGCATCAGGATCGAGGCCACGCGGGAGATCGGCACACCGCAGCTAATCGCGACGATCCGAGCACCGTCAACCGACGAGAGTCGCGCGGCGCCGCGCCAGCACGCCGAACAGGTCGCCGAGCTCGCCGGCCCGGTCGAGGACGTCGTCGGCGGTGAACGTCAGGTCGGCGGGTCGCCGGCAGGCGCGGACCTCGTCCCACGAGACCGGGGTCGACACCGTCGGGCGGTCCCGGCCGCGCAGCGAGTACGGCGCGATCGTCGTCTTGGCGGGGTTGTTCTGGCTCCAGTCGACGAACACCTTGCCGCGCCGCAGGTTCTTCGCCATCTTGGCCACGGCCAGGTCGGGCGTCTCGGCGGCGAGGCGCTCGGCCACGGCCTTGGCGTACGCGGAGGGGCGCTCCGCGTCGCGGGTGTGGATGCCCGCGTAGAGCTGCATTCCCTTGGCGCCACTGGTCTTCGCGACCGGGGTGAGGCCGTCGCCGGTGAGGATGTCGTAGAGCCGCTCGGCGATCCGGCAGCACTCGACGACCGTCGTGCCCGGGCCCGGGTCGAGGTCGAACACCAGGCGGTCGGGCGTCCCGCGCACGCCTCTCGCGTCGACTGTCCACTGTGGAACATGCAGCTCGAGCGCCGCGAGGTTGGCCGCCCACACCAGTGTCGGCAGATCGTCGAGCACGACGTGGTCGATGTGGTCGCCGCGGCCGCCGCGCGAGCCGGAGCTGGGCAGCCGCACGGTGCGCACCCAGTCCGGCGCGTGCGAGGGCACGTTCTTCTCGAAGAACGCCTCGGCGGCGACGCCGTTGGGGTAGCGGATGAACGTGACCGGCCGCCCGGCCAGGTGCGGCAGCAGGATCGGCGCGATCCGGCTGTAGTAGTTGATCACCTCGCCCTTGCTGAACCCGTCCGGGTACAGCTCCTTGTCCAAATTGGACAGCGACAGCCGCCGCTCCCCCACCTGGACCATGACCCGCTCGCCCGCCACGACTTCCGCACCTCCCGGGCGCCGGCCCAGGGTGGGCTCCGGCGCGGTGATCTCACCGGGTTCCCGGTCCGGCCGCAGGCCACGCCACGCGGCGTGCCGCAACCGGCGGTCGCCCCGGGTGAACTGGCGGTACACGACCTCGCCGACCAGCACGGGCTCGACCCACCGGACCTGGCGGGCGTCCTCCCGGGACAGCTCGCTCGGGAACGGGCTGGTATGCCGCTCCAGCGCGGCGAGCCGGTCACCGAGGTCCCGCAGGGCACGCTCGGTGAACCCCGTGCCGACGTCGCCGAGGTAGACCAGGTCGCCGCCGCCCTCGTGCGCGCCCAGCAGCAGCCCGCCCACCATGCCGTCCCGCCGCCCCTTGCCGGGCCGCCACCCGCAGACGATGACCTCCTGGGTCTGGGTCAGCGGATGCTTGAGCCACTCCGGGCTGCGCCGGCCCGGGTAGTACCGCGACGCCAGCCGCTTCGCGATGAGCCCCTCGTAGCCGGCCTCGGCCGCCAGCCCCAGCAGGTCCCGCGGGGTTCGGCCCTCGCGCGCGAGGCCGGCGTGGGTGAACGCGGGGACCACCGAGATCGGGCCGTCGAACCCGAGCTCGGCCAGCAGCCGGCGGCGCTCGTGGTACGGCTCGCCGGTCAGGTCCGCGTCGCCGAGGCGCAGCAGGTCGAACACCAGGTACCGCACCGGCAGGTCGGCGACCGGCAGGCCCTGCTGGTAGCGGCCGCGCCGCTCCTGCATCAGCCGGAACTCCGGCTGCCCGACCTCGTTCAGCACGACCAGCTCACCGTCGAGCACGGCCGCGCGCCCGCCCAGGACGTCGCCGAGCCCGGCGGACACCGAGTCGAACTCCGCGGTGATGTCCTTGTCGTTCCGGCTGGTCAGCACCATCGTGCCGGTGGCCGACACCCGCAGGACGGCCCGGTAGCCGTCGTACTTGTACTCGTAGCCGAAACGCGGGTCGTCGGGCAGCCGGCCGCGGCTCGGCGAGGCGAGCATCGGCGCCACCGGCGGCGGCAGCCCGGCACCGCCGGTCACGCCGCACTCATCCGTGCGTTTAGCGGACGTTCAGCCGCCGCGCCGGTCCGCACGATACGGTGGTGGAGGGGACGGGCGTGGTGGGAGCGCCCGCAGCGGATACGGGGGACCGTGATGGCAGACCAGAGCGTGATGGACACGCCCATCTTCGACGCGTTGCTCGCCGAGCTCGGCCTGGAGGTACCGGCCGCGGACCAGGACACGTCGACATCGAACAGTACGGCCGGGCCCGGCGCCAACCCGACGCCGCCGGAGTGAACGGCTCCGCGCCGGGGGTGAGCGCTGGCAGGGCCTGGAAGGACGCCTTCCAGACGTTGAACGTCAGCATGGCGTCCTTCCTGGCCGGCCGCTGGGATCGGCCCGCCGGGCGGCGCCGGCGCGGAGGCGCACCCGACGGGCCGTGGTCAGCGCGGCGGTCTCCACGGAGGCCGGCCGAGACGGCGAGCACGCACGGGGCCGATCGGGCCGTCGCACGGAACTGGACGGAATTGGACGATCAGCCACCCGCCGGGTGCGTGTACGTCGTCATCACCTCCGCGTACCCCCTCCGGCCGGGAACAACCCACGGCTACTTCGTTCGGCGCCGGGCGGGGCGGTCCGAGAGCAGCAGCAGCGGGACGCCGATGAACAGGAGGCCACCCACGATCCAGAGCACCACCGGCCACGTGGTGAGCAACGTCAGGCGGTCGACGTTGTCCTCGGCCTCCCGCACGTTGGCGGCGACGGTCTCCTCGTCGAGGTTCATCGTGCCCTCGTACACCGTCGTGCCCTCGCCCGGCTCCTCGCCCGGCGTCAACAGCTCCTGCGTGCCCCTGTCCTCCACGGCGAGCAGCGCACCGGTGACCGGCTCGACCCACATCGTGCGGCGGTCCGAGTAGAACCGGTCCACCATCACCGAGTTCTCGTCCACGCCGACTAGCGATCCCGGCACCTCCTGCTGGCCGACGCTCGTCGGCGGGGACTCCGCCACGAAGCGGTAGACCTCGACTCCCTCGACCGTGTCCTCGCCCTCGAAACGCGCCTCCACGGTGCCCTTCAGCATGAGGTCGTAGTACTGGTAGCCGCGCTTCTCGGTGTCGAACGGGAACTTGAAGTTCAGCCCCGGCTGCTGCACGCTGTTCGGGTCCTCGGCGACCCGCTCGCCCTGCTCCTCGGAGATGTACTGCCCCGAGCACGGCGCCACCGCCTCGGCGCTGAACCGGTCCAGGCACAGCGCCCGCAGCGACGCGCCGACCACGATCCCGCTGGCGTGGTCGACCGTCCGCTGCGCCTCCACCCATACCGCGACGTCGCCGTCCTCGACGACCTCCGGCTGGGTCAGGTCACCACTGACGTAGGTGGTCGTCGTGAGGTCGAGGCCGTGGCGGATCTGCGGCGTCGGCACGCCGCCGACCTCGTCGACGACCACCGACGTGACGCCGCTGCCCTTGGCCACCGAGACGTTGTCCACGTCCAGCGGGACCTTCGCCAGCTTCGGGTAGGCGTAGAACCGCAGCAGCAGACCGAGCGCGACGGCGAACACCCCGAGTCCTATGAGGACACAGCTGAGGACACGGCGCATGGCTCACCCGCTTCACGGTCGCGGTCTCCGGCAATTGTGCCGATCACCGAACCGCCGGATACCGCCGAACGACGTAGCGACCCGTAGTGCCATCCCGTCGTGCCACAACGCGCTATCGCGGCCGGCCCACGTCGGGCTTTCGGTAGTCGCACACCCCGGTCGGGAAGATCTGCTCCAGCCGGTCGATCTCCGCCCGGCTCGGCCGCCACGATCCGTACAGCCCGCGGGCCACGGCCGCGCGAACCGGCTGCAGCGCGCACTTGTAGTGCTGCTCGTCGAACGGGCCGCCCGCGACGGTCCGGGACGTGCCGTGGATCGGGAACCGTTGCGTGCACGGCCCCGCGGGCGCGCGGTCGAGGATGCCGCGCCACGCGTCGTGGCCTCGGTACAGCAGCGTGCCGTCCGTGGCGAAGCAGCTGTCCACCGCCTCCGCAGGCTTGTTCCCCGCCACCCCGCGCGACGGGTGGGCCCGCAGGTTCGCGAGCCACCGGTCCATGACCGCGAGCGCCATCGGGGTCTGGTCGAACGACCGGGCCGGTCGCGCGTCGGTGAACCACACCACCTGGTTCGCCGCGTCGCCCCGCCGCTCGATGATGCGTTGCCGGGACGCGAACGACTGGCGCGCGTTGTGCATGTCGAGCTCGGCGTCGAGGTAGTGGCGCCAGTCGATGACCGGGATGTCGATCCGGCCGTCGAACACGAGGCCGGACCGGTAGGCGGCACGCATCGCCTCGACGCTGCCCTCGGTTCGCGGGGCCACCCCGTCCGGCCCGGGCACGGTGGCGTTCCGGGCACTCCACACGTCGATGTCCGCCGGGCACGCGGCCGGGATGAACGGGCAGCCCTCCTGGACGGCCTGGCTCGGATCCTTCCAGCCACCGACCGCGGCGTTCAGGTCGAGGAACTCCGCCGGCGTGATGTGCCCGTCCACCAACGCCTTCAGCCCGTACTGGACGCCGACGTTGTCCCATGTGGACCTGGCGAACCCGGTGACCGGATCGCGGCCGTACACGTTGACCGCGTCGTTCCAGTGCGTCCACTCGACGCGTGCCTGCTCCTCGGGCGGGATGCCCGGCGCGGTCCCGAACTTCGGGTTCAGCACGAGCGGGGACAGCCCGCGCCAGCCGTTGACGCACTCGCTCGACCCTGGCGCCGCGAGCCACGGCGTCAGCTGGTGGTACGGGTTCGGCACCGTGTCCGACGCCGCGAGCCCCTCCAGGAGCGGGCGGTTGGACCACTGCCGCCACTTCGAGGCCGGGTCCGCTCGCACCTTCAGGTCCATCCAGCGCTCGAGCAGCTCGCAGTCGCCGACGTGGATGGTCTGCGTGACCATGTCCGGGTAGGAGTACTGCGGGATCGCCGCGTCCAGCAGCCCCTCGTGGTTCTGGCCGTACACGTACTGCTGGATGCCACCGCCGGACCCGCCGAGGCCGACCGTGTACACAGGGTCGCCGTACTCGGTCACGAACCGGGACTTGACCATCAGCGCGGTCTCGCCGCCGAGCACCAGGTTGTAGTGGGTGTTGGTCTTGGTGCCGGTCGACCACGCGATCGCGTAGCCCTGCCCGAGGCCGTACGGGTAGCGGGACTCGCTCTGGTTGTTCGAGCCCTGGTAGTGGCCGATCGCCACGCCGCCGCCGAAGTAGTGGATGAGCTTGCGGTTCCAGTACGGCAGCGAGCCCGGCCCGCTCACCGACGGGTCGAGCACCGCGATCGTGTAGATGAAGCGGTTGATCGTGCCGCGCTCCCAGCGGATCACGAAGTCGACGCGTGAACCGTCGCTCGTCGTGGTCGTCGTCATGTCGGCGGGGCGGGGCGCCGCCGGGTCGTACGGCTTCCACGTGTCGTCGGCCGCGCGGTAGTAGTAGTCGACCCGGGTCGCGAGCGAGCAGTCGTCGTCGAGGAACGGGCCGGTGAGGTCGAACCCCGCGAGGTGCTGCGGTGTCGAGCAGAAGAAGTCGGGCTGCTGCGGCCCGGAGAACATCGGCCCGGTGACCGGATGGTTCACCAGCCGCAGCGTGGCGCGGTCGTGGCGGACCACGGCGCGGACGGTGCTCTCCCCGGTCGGCAGCCCGCGCAGCACGCCCTCCAGCGCGTGCGGGGCCCGGTCGTCCGGGACGAACGACGACGTGACGTCCTGGCCGTTCACGGACACGGTCGCCGCGTCGAGGGGCGCCGACCGCGGCACGACGACCCGCACCCGGGCCGCGCCCCCGCTGACGTACCGCGCGGGGCCGGACAGCATCTCCAGCCGCACCCCGTCCCGGCCGCCCGAGGGCGCGGCCGTTGCGACGGTGACCGAGCTCCCGGCCAGGCCTGCGGCGACCACCGCGGAGACGACGGAGACGACAACGGAGACTCGACGCTTCATCGCGCCCTCCCGGACCTCGGCCCCAGCAGCGGACACCCGGCGACGAGCCGGGATCCGCACTGCCCGGAAACGCTAGGCCGGGCGCGCGGGCGACGTCAACGCCGCCATTCGGCCCCGGGGCGCGGGCCCCGTCATCCGGCGTCGACCGCTCGGCCTAGCATGACCCCGGTGAGCGAGCCGACGTGGTTGACCAGGGACGAGAGCCGCGGGTGGCGCGGGTGGCGCGAGGGCCGGCGGATGCGTCCGACCTCATGAGCACGACGTTGACACCGCCCGGATCCACCCCTGAGTCCACACCGGAGCCCGCCGCCGAGGCGACGACCGCCCCGGCCCGGCTGCCGGCCGTGCGGAGGTTCGCCGCGGGGGCGTGGCTGCCGAGGCTCGTCACGTTGCTGGCGGCGATCCCGGTGGCCACCACGCTGCGCGACGTCGCCAACTCGGGACGCCTCCAGCACCTCGACTACCTGTTCCAGCTGTGGCGCGTCACCAACCCGGACGGCTCGCTCAAGGCGTTCGACCTACGCAACTACCTGTCGAACGAGCACATCCTCGGGCTGCCGACGCTGCTCTACTGGATCAACATCAAGTTGTTCGACGGCGACAACCGCACGCTCGGCGTGTTCGTCGTGGCGGTCGCCGTGGCCACCGTGGTCGCACTGGGCCTGGCACTGCCGCGGACGCTCCCGCCGCTGGTGCGGGCCGGCCTCGTGGTGGCCGCGTCCGCGCTGATGTTCAGCCCGCACGGGCTGTGGAACTACACGCGCGCGATGAGCGGCACCGCCTGGCTCACCGCCAACCTGATTGTCGTCGTGGCCCTGCTGTTCGCCGTGCGCGGCAAGTGGTGGCCCGCGTGGGCCCTCGCGGTGCTGGGCAGCCTCTCCTACGCCACGGCGTTCGCGGCGTGGCCGGTGCTGGCATTGATCGCGTTCGCCAGGCGGGAGCCGTGGTGGCGCAGACTGCTGCCGCTGGTCGTGGGCGGCTCCCTGGTACTCGTGTGGATGGCCTACCGGCCGTCGGCGCCGCTGGCCGGGCAGCCGACCAGCGACCCCGCGGGCATGCTGTACTACTTCCTCGCCATCGTCGGCAAGCTGTGGAGCGTGGACAGCGGCGCGGTGGCGGCGATGGCCGGCGTCGTGGTCCTCGGCGTCTACCTGGCCATCGCCTCGAGCAAGGTCGCGCGGGAGCCGCGGATGTGGTTCTGGTGGGCGCTGGCCGGCCACGGGTTGCTCGGCGCGGGGATGATCACGGCGGCGCGGGTGGACTACGGCGGCGAGATCGGCATGTCCACCTCCCGCTACACGTCGGTCTCCGTGCTGCTGGCCGTGCCCGCGATCGTGCTGCTGGCGACCGTGGTGCACCGCCGCCTGCCCGCGCGGGCGTACCAGGTCACGGCCGCGGTGGTCATGGTCGGCCTGCTCGGCTTCGCGCTCGGCGGCCGTGCCGGCAGTGAAGAGCGCGCGGCGAACACGGAGCACTTCGTGGAGGCCGTCGCCATTCGCGGTGGCTTCAGCGACGCGTACCGCCGCTACCCGCCCGCGGACGAGCTCGCGCCGCGGCTGCGGGCGCTCGGCCACTACCCGTTCACCGACGACTTCACCCTCGGCTGCGGCGGCCCCGAGCTCGGGTCCACCTTGGACACGGACGCCATGACGGCGCTCCCGCCCGCGCTCGGCAACAAGGTGCCCGACCACCCGGCCGGCGCCGTGGAGTGGACCGAGCCGGCCCAGCCGGACCCCTTCTACGACGGCAAGCGGGTCCCGGTCTTCCACGGCTGGGCCGCCGACGCGACGGATCCGGTCCGCTGCGTGGTGGTCGCGGATCCCCGGGGCACGGTCGTCGGCGGCGGCGTGAGCGGACAGACCCGCCCGGACATCGCCTTCCAGTACGCGGGGATCATCCCGAACACGGGCTTCACGGTGATCGGCCCGATCGAGTCCGGGAGCCGCATCGTGGTCATCCACGAGAGTGGCGCGATGCGGTGGCTGCCAGCCCAGGTGCCCCAGAACAACCAGCCCCGCTGACTCGCGATCCGACCGAGGCAAAAGCCGGTGCCGAATCGTGCCGAAACCGGCTGAACCGCGGGTGCGACCACCACGTAGGAGGGTGCGGAGCACACGGCCACGTGCGCTTTCCTGCGTGCGAGTGGATCTGTGGCACGCAGTGGCGGATGTGTCCCGTGATTCCGTTTCACGGGGGCCACCTCGGACGAAGGAGAGATCAATGGGCACCAATCGGCGTGCCGTGTTAATGGGCGGACTTGCCACGGCCGCGGCCGCGGTAGGGGTAGGCGTTGTGAGCGGCAGCGCGGCGACGGCTGCCAGGAAAAGTGTCTCGCAGCAGGCGTTACAGCCGCTGCTGCACGGGTTGGACGGCGAGATCCGGTTCGACGAGGAGACTCGGGCCGCGGCCGCGGACGACTTCGGTCATATCGTCGAAGACACACCCATCGGCGTCCTGTTACCGGGTTCCGACGAGGACATCGCCAGGGCGGTCCACCTCGCTAGAGCACTGCGCGGCAAGGTCGCGCCGCAGGGGCAGAGTCACTCGGTGTTCGGCCGGTCCATGGCCCGCGACGGTCTGGTCGTGGACATGTCGACGATGAACTCGATCGGCACCGTCCAAAGCGACCGCGTGGTCGTCGGTGCGGGTGCGAAGTGGAGCGACGTGCTCCGGGCGACCCTGGCGCAGGGCAAGACCCCGCCGGTGCTGACCGACTACATCGAACTGTCCGTCGGTGGCACGATCGTCGCCGGCGGCGTCGGCTCGACCACCTCGACGCACGGCGTGGTCGCCGACAACGTGATCGAGCTGGATGTGGTCACCGGGAAGGGCCAGAGGTTCACCTGCTCGGCGAGCCGGAGGTCCGACCTGTTCAACGCGGTCCGGGCGGGCCTCGGACAGGTCGGCATCATCACGAGCGCGACGATCAAGCTCATCGACGCGCCGGAGTCGGCACGCCGGTTCCAGCTGAGCTACCCGGACCTGGCGACCATGCTCTCCGACCAGCGGCTGCTCTCCCGCGACAACCGGTTCGACGTGGTCCAGGGCGCGATCGCGGCACCGCCGACCGGCTTCGCGTTCCGGATCGACGCGGTGAAGTACTTCACCGGCAACGAGCCCGAAGAGGGTGCCCTGCTCGAGGGCCTCTCGGACATCCAGTCGGCCCGGCAGATCTCCACGCTGGCGTACTTCGACTTCCTCAACCGGCTCTCGGCGCTGGAGGCGCTGCTGCGGGGGAACGGCCAGTGGTTCTTCCCGCACCCGTGGCTCACCTCGTTCGTCGGCGACTCCGAGGTCGAGTCGGTGGTCAGCGGCGAGCTGGACCGGCTGAACCCGCTCGAGGACCTCGGCCAGTTCGGCCAGATCATCCTCTCGCCCCTCACCCGGAGCGCGATCAAGAGCCCGCTGATGCGGCTGCCCTCCGACAGCCTGTGCTACGCGTTCAACTTCGTCCGCGTCCCGACGACCGACGACGCGGCGAACGCCCAACGGCTCGTGGACGCGAACAAGGCCGCCTACGGCCGCATCAGGGCCGCCGGCGGCACGCTCTACCCGGTCCACGCGTTCTCGCTGAGCAGGTACGAGTGGCGCAGGCACTTCGGCGCCGCGTTCAGCCGGCTCTCGCACGCCAAGCACAAGTACGACCCCGGCGACGTGCTCACCCCGGGCTACGAGATCTTCTAGCGTCCACATAGGACATCCGCACACCCCCTCCGGGCGCGAACGTTCCCGGAGGGGGTGAATCGCGGTGCCAGGCGAGACCCTCGCGCACGGGTCAGCTGAGCCGGTCCCTTCCGATCGTCAGCAGGGCCTGGATCGGTAGGTGGTCGGACGGGAACTGGCCGTCGCGGGAGAACGTGTTGATGCCCGCGGCCTCGACTGTCAGGCTCCCCCGCGTGAGCGTCCAGTCGATCCGCGTGCCGTCCGGGACCAGCGGCTCGTAGCCGTGCCAGGTCGCGTACAGCGGGCTGCGCCACTCGGGTGCGGCGATCCACGTGTCCGTCAGCCGCGCGCCGTCGACGAGGACCGTGTACGCGGCGGACTGCCCGGCGGGGGTGTTGAAGTCGCCGGTCAGGATCACCGGCAGCTCGGGCGGGAGCGCGTTGATCCGGTCGCGGACCAGCTCCGCGCTGCGGACCCGGGAGCTCTCCGAGACGTTGTCGAAGTGCGTGTTGACGACGGCGAGCTCGGTACCGGTGTGCCGGTCCCGGAACCGGGTCCAGGTCGCCATGCGGACCGTCCGGTTGCCCCAGGACCGCGAACCGGCGACGTCGGGCGTGTCGGAGAGCCAGAAGTTGCCGGACTCCAGCACCGCCAGTCGCCGGGTGTCGAAGAAGATCGCGCAGAACTCGTCGCGGATGCCGCCCGCGCGCCCCTCGCCGATCCAGTCGTAGTGGTCGGGCAGGTCGTGCTCGATGTCGCGCAGCTGGCGGTGCAG
>NZ_JBOHGB010000200.1:0-10884 GCF_050699935.1 Actinophytocola sp. | reverse complement strand
GTCGAAGAGTTCGAGCCGGGCGTCTTTGGCGAACGCGGCGGTGACCTCTTTGAGTGGGGCGCCGAGGACTTCGGCGAAGCGTTCGAGGATCTCCAGCCGGGGGAACCCGCCGCGCACTGAGGGTTTGAGGTGGTTGGCGAGCGCGCCGGGTGTCAAGCCGTGGGCGCGTTCGAGTTCGCGGATGGAGCGGCCGGCGGCGTAGCGCTCGACGAGCGCGTCCGCGTGGGACCGGTGGCCGGTCACGGTGTGTTCCCCTTCGTGTGCGGCACCCCAGGTGGGGACGTGGTTGAGCCGCATGAGGGTAGGCGACACGACCTGGAGTGGTGGTCACAGGGGGTAGCGCCGCGTGGGCGGGGCAACACCAGATCCATGCGTCTAATGTTAGACACAGAAAGTTGTGTTCGGTATTTTCTTGACGAAGTCGTGTCGCGGTGGTTGTCTAGCGAGTGGCCTCGAACACATGTTCGAGCTTAAGCGAGGTGTGCGCCGTGAGGGAGGCGGCTTTGTACTGATGGCCACTGTGATTGATGATCAAGGTTCCGCTGTCGCGGAGGGGGACGTAGCCGGCCTTGCGGGGCCGGTGGCGTTGGATGACATGACTGAGCCGCTGGAGTTGTTGCGACAGATCGACCAGCAGATCGAGAAGTTGGGGCTCGCGCGGCGTGAGCTGCGGGACTCGATCAAGAAACGGCTCGCCGACGCCGAGGTCGGCACGGTGGCCGGGCGCCCGGTGGTGACGTGGAAGATCGCGAAGCGGGTAGCGGTGTCGCACCGGCTGCTTGTCGAGCGGTACCCGGAGATCCTGCCCGAGGTGCAGGACATCACCACGGTCCGCACGTTCCGCGCGTTGCCGTTGTGATCGCGAGCGGCACCGAGGCACCCGCTCCGGTGACGTTGCGGGAGATGGTGGCCGACATCGCGCGCCGCGCGGCCGCGGTCCCACCCGCCGCCGGAGACGAGCTGGCGTCGCTGCTCGCGCTGCTGGTGCTGGACCCACGCAACACCGATCACGTCCGTGCCGTGGTGTCGGTCATCGTGCTCGACGCCATGGGCAACTCATGGCGGGAGACCACCGCCAACCGGTGGCGGCCGGTGCTGCCGACCTGGATACGGCCGGCCGTGGTCGGCGCGACCGTGCAACGGCTCCGCGCCGCCGGCCTGCTGGTGCCGACCGGCAAATACGTCAAGTGCACCGACCGGGCCGCCGGCAACGCCGGCAAGCCCCAGCCGGTGTACCGGCTGAACCTGACCGCGCTCACCGAGCCGACGAGCGCCGGGCCGGGTTCGTAACCAGACGTCGGGGCGGCACTTCCCGCCGCCCCGACCCTCGCTCTTCCTGACTTTCGCGCGCGTGGGGTTGTCGCATGCCCACGTGCCGCTGACGCCTGCCCACATGCGACATGCGGTGCCGAGTCGCCGTGCCGACTTCTGTTGTCATGTAAGGGAAGTGACGTTCAAGTGTGGTTCAAGGTCTGCGATGGCCTGCATGACCATCGCAAAGTACGCCGTGCCGGCACGGCGGCCATGGGCTTGTGGGCGCTGGCCGGGTCCTGGTCGGCGGCGAACCTGACCGACGGGTTCGTGCCCGAGGTCGTCGCGCTGCGGTACGGCACCGCGCGCCAGGCCGAGCGGCTCGTGACCGCCGGACTGTGGGAGCCCACCGTCCGCGACGGCGAGCCCGGCTGGGTGTTCCATGACTGGTTTACCTACCAACCGACCCGCAACGAGGTGGAACACAAGCGGTGGTTGGCGCAGCAACGACAAGCCAAAGCGAGGGCAGTTAAGGACAGTAAGCGCAGGTCGGCGGGTTCTGTCACGCGTGACACGAGCGTGAGTCACAGCGTGAGTCACGCTGCTCCCGACCCGACCCGACCCGATATAACTACTCACCTTGATAAGGCAGGTAGTAGTTCCGTACCGCGCGCGCGAGCCGAAACCCCGCCGCCAACACCACCGGTCGAGCATCCGCCGCCGATGCCGGAACCGGTCGACGTGCCGCAGCAACCCAACCCGCAGCAGTCCATTGTGGATGGTCACGATGCGGCGGTGGACGTGTCGGCGGTGCGGGTCGCGGTCGGGCTCGTCGGTGAGCACGTGCCGCACCAACCGCGCAAGGTGTTGCACCGGCTGACGCAGGAGGCCGCGCGGCTGCTCGGTGAGGGGCTGTCCGGGGACCAGGTCGCCGCTGTGCTGCGGTTGTGGACCACCAAGCGCGTCGGCCCCGGCCTGCTGCCCGAGCTGGTCGGCGAAGCGATGCGCGCACCGTCGATCACGGCGGCGGCTGCTGGCGCGGGGCCGGGTGGGGTGCGGACGGCGTCGACCAGCGACGCCCGCGTGTCCGCCGCGCTCGCGCTGGCCGAGCGCTACGAACGCGAGGACAACCCACCGCCCCCGCGACTTGCTAGGCATGTCGTCCACTGACTATCCGTACGACGCCAAGCAGCGTGTAGAGGCGTTGATCAGATCACTCCAAACCTTGATCAAGCGAGACCCGGAGCAAGAGGTTCAGGGCTTGGCCGTTCCCGTCCTGTCAGCGACCTTGGACGCGATCAAGCGAGCCACGCCTGACGACCCAGTCGTAGGTTCGCTGGTCGAACTGATGTCCGCGGACTTCATCGGCGCTGGCGAACCCATTCGCGCGGCGGACATGCTCGTAGTCGCCGAGCAACTCGACGCGGCCATCGGGTCACGTCCACCACTCGTCGGTTAGCCCCAACTGCGACGTAACTACCGCACGAACCGGTGCCTGAGAACCGGCGTGCCGTCAGCCAGGATCTCCATCTGCGGCTGGGTGCCGTCCCACATCCATCCGTCAACTTGGATCGAGTTCAGCCAGGCCGGCAAGGCGGGCCCACCCTTGTTGTTCCATCCCGTCAACCAGTCTTCGAACTTCTCCTCCAGCGCGGTCATTTTGGACCTCCAGCGAGCGATCGTGGACCGTACAACACGCTTCGCGGTCACGCGGCGATCCGTTACCGACAAGCCGTGACGACATCACCGTTTGCAGCGCCGGGTCCAACGTTTCATCCGACAAGGGGGCGCTCCTGTGGCTGGATACGGTCCCCCACCGAATCCGAAACGCCGACGCCGCAACACCGACACGTTCGCGGCGGCGACGGTCACGGTGCCGGCGGACGGCGCGGTCGACGCGCCGAGTTTGCCTAACGCGTCGGCGTATTCGCGGCATACGCGGGCGTGGTATCGGACGTGGTGCGTGTCGCCGCAGGCGCAGGCGTTCACGGTGACCGACTGGCAGCGGCTGCACATGCTGGCCCCGTTGGTGGATCAGTATTTCGCCGAGCCGCGCAAGGAGCTGCTCGCGGAGATCCGGCTCAACGAGGGGCTGCTGGGCGCGACGCACGTCGACCGGTTGCGCGCCCGGATCACGATCACGCCACCGGCCAACCCGAACAACGAGTCTGCCGCGGGCGACGGGCCAGCGGTCGCGCGGTTGGACGAGCGGCGGCGGAGGTTGGGCGGCGGTGCCTCGTGAGCTGGTCCACGCCCCCGGCCATCACCGGAACCGCTCCCTCGGCTGGCTCGCCGCGGCGTGGATCGAGCACTGGTGTGTGCACGGTCCCGGTGACGTGCAGGGTGATCCGGTCGAGCTGGATGACGAGTTCGCCGGGTTCCTGCTCGACGCCTACGCCCACAACCCGCACGGCCGCCGCCTGTACTCCCGTGCGGCGCTGGTCCGCCCGAAGGGGCGGGCCAAGAGCGAGTTGGCCGGGCACGTCGGGTTGTTCGACGCGCTCGGGCCGTCCCGGTTCGCCGGCTGGGCCGGCGGCGGTGAGGTGTTCGTGTGGCGGGACTTCGTCTACCGCTACACCCGCGGTGAGCCGATGGGCCGGCCGCTCGTGTATCCCTACGTCCGGTGCCTGGCCACGGAGGAGACCCAGACCGGCAACACCTACGACGTCATTCACCACAACCTCGAACACGGCCCGCTCGGCGACGACCTCCCTTCTGACGCGGTCGGCCTGACCCGTGTCCTGCTGCCCGATGGCGGGGAGATCGTCCCGTCCACCGCCAGCTCGTCGGCGAAGGACGGCGGCAAGGAGTCGCTGGCGATCTTCGACGAGCCGCACCTGTACACGACGCCGGAACTGCGGCGCATGTTCCGCACCGTCGACCGCAACCTCCGCAAGCGCCGCGACGCGCAACCCTGGGCGCTGCTCACCTCCACCATGTACCAGCCCGGTGAGGACTCCGTCCTCGAAGCCGTGGACCGGCAAGCCCAAGCCATCCGGGAAGGACGGGCGCGGGCGGCGCGGTTGTTGTGGGATCACCGCGAGGCCCCGGCCGAGGTGGACCTGACCGACCTGGACGCCGTGGTCGCCGCGCTGGCCGAGGTGTACGGGCCGGCAGCGGAGTGGATGGACCTGCCCGGCATCGTCCGGGACGAGTTCTGGGACCTCACCAAGGACGTCGCCGACGCGCGCCGGTATTTCTTCAACCAGCGCACCGCCGCGCACACCGCCTGGTCCTCCGCGCCCGAGTGGGATGCCTGCCACCACCCCGACACGACACCGTTCGCCGAGGGCGACGAGATCGCTCTGTTCTTCGACGGCAGCGCGGGTGACGACGCGACCGGCCTGGTCGCCGTCCGCCTCGACGACGGGCACGCCGCCGTGTTGCATGTCGATGAACGACCACCCGGACAGGTGGGGAAGACCTGGCGCGTGGACCGTGCCGCCGCCGACTTGGCCGTCCGCCGCGCGTTCGCTACCTACGAGGTGCTCGGGTTCGCCGCCGACATCCGCGAATTCGAGTCCTATGTGGACACGTGGGGGCAGGAGTTCGGCAAGCGGTTGCTGATCGACGCCACGATCGGCAAGTACCGGCACCCGGTGGCGTTCGACATGCGTGTCCGTACCGGCGAGTTCACCGCCGCGACCGAACGCACCCTGGCCGACATCCGGCAGAAGACCCTCAGCCACGACGGAGACCTCCGGCTGCGCCGGCACGTGCTCAACGCCCGCCGCGCCCCCAACCGCCACGGCGTGTCGGTCCGGGTCGTGCAGGACACCGCCGAGTTCGGCCCGTCGGTGTCGCGCTACCTGACCCGGCTGGAACGCTCCATCGAGCTCCACGTGCGCGCGGTCCTCGACGACACCGGGTTCGCCGCCGACGCGCGCCGGCTCGCCGCCACCGCCGAACGCGCCGCCACGACAACGGTGCCGGTCGAGCTGGACGCCGACCGGATCGACGCGGAGTTCCAGCGCATCGTCCGTGGCTTGGTCGGCGAGTCGGTGTCCGTGCGGGTCAACGTGGACGAACGCGCGTTGGACCAGGTCCTCGCCCAGCTCGCCGTCCGCGGCCGGCAGTTCACGCGGCTCGCGACGATCTCGGTCGCCATCGGCGGGCTCGCGGCCGCGACCACCGGCCTGGCCGGGCTCGCGGTCGGCGCCGCCCAGGCGTCCGGCGCGTTGTTGCTGCTGCCGGCGGCAGGGTTCGCCGCTACCGCCGCCATCACCACCCTCGTCGTCGGGATGCAAGGGTTCGGCGACGCGCTCGCGTCGATGGACGACCCCGCGGCGTTCGCCGACGCACTAGCCAACCTCGCGCCCTCGGCGGCGGCCACCGCGACCGCGATCCGGGACCTGCGCCCGGCGTTCGGTGCGTTGCGGCTGGACGTTCAGGAGCGGTTGTTCGCCGGCCTGGCCGACACCATCACCAGCCTCGCCGGCTCCTACCTGCCGGTGCTGCGTAGCGGGCTCGGCGGCATCGCCACCGAACTCAACACCGGAGCGCGCTCGTTCGCGACGTTCCTCAGCTCGTCCCAGTCGGTCGCGGACACCTCGGCGATCTTCGCCGACGTCCAAGCGGCGCTCGCCGCGCTCGCGCCGGCCGGGGTCGCGTTCGCCGCCGTCCTGCGCGACATCACCACGGTCGGCGCGGGCTTCCTGCCCGATCTGGCTGGTGGGTTCGCCGACGCCGCTGAACGGTTCGCCGCGTTCATCGCGCAGGCCCGCACCTCCGGTGACCTCGCCAACTGGATTCAGAGCGGCATCGACGCCATCGGTCAACTCCTGACGATCCTGCGGAACCTCGGCTCCATCGCCGGCAGCGTGTTCGGCGCGCTGGACGCCTCCGGTGGCGGGTTCCTGCAATTTCTCGCCGACGCCACCGGCCACCTCGCCGCCTTCCTCAACAGCGCGGAAGGCGCGGAGGTGCTGGGCGCGGTCGCGCGGTTCGCCGCGACCGCCGGCCGTGCCATCTCCACCGTGCTCGGCACCGCGCTCGAGGAACTCGGGCCGGTGCTCGCCGACCTCGCGCCCGGCCTGTCGGTGTTCGTCACCCAACTGGGCGGCGCGCTGGTCACCGCGCTCCAGGTCGCCGGGCCGCTCCTTCAGCAGCTCGCCGCCTTTCTGTCCGCCAACGCCACCTGGCTCGGGCCGGTCGTGATCGGCCTGGGCACGCTCGCCGCCGTCGCCGGCCCGCTGATCACCGGCCTGACCGGCCTCGCGACCGCCGTGCGCGTGGTGACGATGGTGTTCAACGGCATGCGGATCGCGCTGCTGTCCAATCCGTTCACCGCTATCGCCGCCGCCGTGATCGCCCTCGCCGTCGTGATCGTCACCAACTGGACCGCGATCCGGGACACCACGGTCGCGGTCTTCCAAGCGGTGTGGGGGTTCGTCAAAGGCATCTGGGACGCCATCACCGGCTGGATCTCCGCCCGCGTCACCGACATCCTCGCCGCCATCGGCTGGCTCGCCTCCCTACCCGGCAAGGTCGCCGACTGGTTCGGCGGAGTGGTGTCCGGCGCGGTCGGCAAACTCGGCGAGCTGATCTCCTGGCTCGGTGGGCTGCCCGGCCGAATCCTGGGCGCGCTCGGCGACCTCGGCTCCCTGCTGCTCGACGCCGGCAAGAACATCATCCTCGGACTGCTCAACGGCCTGAAGAACGCCGCCGGCGCGGTGATCGACTTCTTCAAAAACCTCATCTCCGACGCCGTCGACTCCGTGCTGTCCTTCCTCGGCATCTCCTCACCGTCGAAGGTCATGCACCGCATCGGCGGCTACACCGCCCAGGGCTTCGCCTACGGCATCCGCGACGCCACCCCCCTGGCCGCGCGCGCCGCCACCCGGCTCGCCAACACCGCCGCCTTCGACCCGGTCCGTACCGACTTCGGCGCTACGGCAGGTGCCAGCGGTGGGTCGCCGGTCACGGTCAACCAGACCGTCGTCGCCCAACCCGACCAGTCGCCGTGGGCCATCGCCACCGCCGCGAACCGGCAGCTCGGCTACGCCATGCGCACCACCGGCACGCCATAAGCCGGCCAACAGCCATCGGGGGTGGTTCGGTTCATGCCGGCTTCTGGTCTGCCGTTGCGGGTGCGCTGGCAGCTCGACGACCTCGTGTTCAACGGGCCGCCAGACCAGGCCGGCCGTGAGTGGGTGATCGACACCGAGACCGGATGGTCCGCGTCCCCGCCCGTGCGCACCGACCAAGCCCAACCCCGCACCGGCGCGCACGGCGGCTGGCCACCCCGCACCTACCGCGACCCGCGCACCATCCGCCTCGACGGCTGGATCTACTCCCCCACCTGGGAGGCCCGCCGCGACGCCGAACACCACCTCGCCGCCCTCTGCGCCGAACCCGGACGCGAATACCCGTTGCGCTGCACCGAGGAAACCGGCGAACTCCTCGCCCACGTCACCCAGGACGACACCACCCTGGTCACCGTCCGTCCCGGCGGGCGGTGGCTGGACTTCTCGTTACAGCTCGTCGCCGCCGACCCCCGCAAGTACAGCGCGAGCGAACAGGCCGCCGAGACCGGCCTCCCCGGCGACTCCACCACCGGGCTGGACTTCGGTCCCCTCGACGGCACTGACCCCAGCGGCCTCGACTTCACTTCCGCGGATGCCGGGCTGGACTTCGGCCCGCAACTCGTCACCGGCCGCGCCACCGCCGTCAACACCGGCACGGCCGACACGACACCGACCCTGACCGTTACCGGCCCACTCGCGCCGCCGATCACCGTCACCCGGCCCGACAACGGCGCCCGTGTCATCTACCACGACCAGCTCGACGCCGACGACCGTCTCGTCATCGACACCCGCCACCGCACCGCCTACCTCGGCACGGCCAGCCGCCGCCACCGCGTCACCGTCACCGACTGGGACGCCCTCGCGATCCCGCCCGCGTCGGTCGTAGATTTCGTGCTCGGCCATGGCGGCGGCCCTAACACGGCCGCGCGCCTGGTGGTGACGTGGCGCTCGGCGTGGTGGTGATCATTTGTTGAGAGCGACCACCAGTGCGGCGACGGCCACCAGGAAGCTGAGCCACGAGGAGAGCGGGAGCACGAAGTCTTTCACGACACGCCCGCGATCATGGTCATGCGTTGCGGCGAGGTAGCGGATATCCCGGTCGGGAACCTCGCCAGGATTCTCCACACTTGACCGTCGCGCCAACGGTTTGTAGTGGTCACGCAATACCGGAATGAGGTCAACCCGGTCGAGCATCACCAGGCTCGCGGCATCGTGCAGGTATCGAGGGTAAACCTGAAGGAACTGCCTGAGATTCTGATTATTCACGTCGATATCGATCAGTGGAAATGACAACACGATCGCTCGATCAGCGACCGCTGGAGGGGACACCCACGACCACCGGCTTCCCTGCAACGAGCGGTAGAGCGCCCGCGCCGCCTTGCCCGCATGGGCGACCGAGGCCGCCACGGCTCGATCGTCACCCTCGGACTCAGACCTCATCGCCGCAGTCTCCGCCGACCTTATCTCACGATAGAACACATCGTTGAAATAGAACGGAAACCGCGCCACGATGACACTCGCCACCAGCAAGCTAATCGCGACCACCAGCGGTGTTCCGAACACGGTCTCCTTGAGAGAGAGTCCATAAATCATGCCGTAGGCCACCCCGAACGGGATTACCAGCATCATCGCGTATAACCCGTATCGAGACACCTTTCTTAGTCGGTTCCTGAACCGATAGTCCATATCCATGATCTGGAACGTCTGTGGGTGCAGCTCCTCACCCAGCGATCGGAGGCACGCGCGGACATCGTCCTCGACGAATTCTGGAACCTTATTCCAGGGTATCGGAGGACGGTAGCGACTGCTGCGGCGGAGACGAAGACGCTCCGCGTCGTCCCACAACGTCTGGTACCCATCAGCGCCCGCCTCGCGTGGCTCCTCGC
This sequence comes from Actinophytocola sp., assembly GCF_050699935.1. Lineage (NCBI taxonomy): Bacteria > Bacillati > Actinomycetota > Actinomycetes > Pseudonocardiales > Pseudonocardiaceae > Actinophytocola > Actinophytocola sp. The sequence continues at coordinate 1,721 of NZ_JBOHGB010000200.1, read as the reverse complement.
TCATAACCTCGCAGTCTAGAAATGGAGGTAGTCCGCGGTGGCGATTTCCCAAGGCGGTCTCGACCCCTGGGCCGTTCAGCTACGCATCGGCGAGCGGGACGCCCGGTACGCGCTCGGTGCGCTGCTCGGTCCGGTGCCGGGCCGGATGATGGCGTGGGCGGACGGGGTGCTCCCGTCGCGGACCGAGAACGGTGTGGTCGTCGACTTGAAGGCGGCGCTCGGCGCGAACGATGGGCTCGGGGTGGCGTTCTACCCCGGCCAGTGTGTGATTAACCGGCCTGGTCAGGGGCCGTATGTGTGCACGCTGGACCGCACCGGCCGGGTCCAGCTCGACGACGCCGACCCGTCCAACCCGCGCGTGGACCTGATCGTGGCCCGCGTGTACGACGAACGCCAAGGTGACCCGCGCACCGAGTTCGTCATCGAGCCGGTCACCGGGCTGGCGGGGCCGGAGCCGGTCGAGCCGCCGTTGCCGCCGGTGTCGTTCCCGATCGCGCGGGTCGCGCTGCCCGCCGGCACTACCCAGCTCGCCGGGTCGATGTTCACCGACCTGCGCCGCGCCGCCAGCGTGCGCACCGGGGTCGGTGTCGTGCTGCCCGGCGACGACCCCACCCTGCCGGGCGCCTACGCCGGCCATACCCGCTACCGGGCCGGCACGCTGGAAGCGTTCGACGGCGAGACCCGGCGCGGCACCCCCGCCACCTGGTCCGAGGAGTCGGTCGAGTTGGTCGCCCGCACCGGGATCACCGGCATCGCGGCGTTGACCTCGATCGGCGTGCCCGATCCCGGCTGGCCCTACCGGCTGATGATCTCCGGGTGTGCCGAGCTGACCGGCACCAACTGCCGCGCCGACCTGACCATCCGCCTCGACGCCGCCGACGGCGCGGTCCTGGCACGGGGTGTCGGCCCGACCAACGGATGGAGCTGGGTGACCACCCCGGCCCGCAACACCCGCGTCCTGAACGGCGCACACACGCTGTACCTGTCCGGTGAACGCGTCGGCGCCGCCGGTACTTGGGCGAACTTCACCTACAACGGCGCGCTGTCGCTGCTGCGGCTCCCCGCCTGACCGAAGGTGGTGACCCGGTGCGTCTGCTGCTCGGCCACCTGCGCACCGGGGACATCGTCGCCGAGCTGGACGGGCAGGCCGACTACACCGACCAACTCTCCGCCGCCGGCTCCGCTCGCGCGACCATCGCCTTGGACGCCGTCCCGCCCGAGGTCGACATTCGGGCGGTCACCACGCCATGGCGGCACTACCTCGCCATCACCAGCGACACCAGCACCGACACCGCGACCGGGGAGACGGTGGTGTGGGCGGGGCCGATCGTGCCGCGCCGCCGCGCGCCGAACACCAGCGCCGTCGAGGTGTCCGCGTCGGGGTTGTGGGCGGTGTTCGACCGGCGCGTCCTCGCCCGCCTCGGGGACTGGGCCTACACCGACCCCCAAGCCGACGTGATCCTCACCTACCGCTCGCTGCCCGGCGTCGCGCTGGACATCGTGCAAGTGGCGCTCGACCGGCCGCACGGCGAGCTGCCGCTCGTGTTGCCCCGGCTGAACACCTCCGGGGACCTGGAGCGCCGCTACTACGGCCACGAACTCGCCCCAGCTGGCGAACGGTTGAAACAGCTCACCGCCGACGAGAACGGCCCCGATCTGCACTTCCACCCGCGCTACCGCCCGGACCGCTCCGGCATCGAGTGGGTGTTCCGGGTCGGGCA